>CAZOJA010000092.1:0-8459 GCA_964579955.1 uncultured Veillonellaceae bacterium
TGCCTTATTCCGGTTCATTTTGCCACAGGCTGAGATAAGGACTGCCGGTGGCAGAGAAAAAAATCTGCGTGATCTGCAGGCTTTGGCGTTGCTGAGCGGAGCCAACGGGATGTTGGTTGGCGGCTATCTGACGACCAATGGCCGGGACAGTCAGTTGGATATCCAAATGATTGCCGATCTGGGGCTGAAGGTTGCCGGCTGATTCCTGCGTAACCATTTATTATGCGCTTTTTGTTGTTGACAATCAGGAGATTAAGAGAGCGGCCGCAACCGTTTTACCGGGTGCGGCCGCTTTCGTTTGGCAATTATGATGATAAGCTTCGACAACGGTTCAGATCTTGAATTTGGCGACGGCGATTTGCAGGTCTTGCGCCAATTTGGCCAAAGCTTGGCTGGAAGAGGCGATCTCCTGCATGGAGGCGGACTGCTCTTCGGTGGCGGCCGAGACATTTTCCGCTTCTGCTGAAGCATCGCGGCTCAGACCTTCGACAACGCCAACTGCATCGGCGATGCGACGGTTACCGATTTCCACCTCGGCAATTGCTTCGGCAATCGTTCGGACCTGGTTCGCCACATCCCTTACTTTGGTGTCGATTTCTTTAAAGTTGCTGCCGGCCGCATTGACCAGCCCGATGCCCCTGTCGATGTCGCTGATCGCAGTATCGATTGCACCGACTACGTTGCCGATACTTTGGTGGTTGCGATCGATCAGGCCTTTAATTTGCTGGGCCGCCTGCTCCGATTGCTCCGCCAGTTTACGGACTTCTTCGGCAACCACGGCAAATCCGCGCCCCTGTTCGCCGGCCCGGGCCGCTTCGATCGCGGCGTTCAACGCGAGCAGATTGGTTTGCCCCGCTATGCTGGAAATCAGGTTGACGATTTCGCCGATCTGCTGGGAGCTGGCTTTGAGTTCGATTGCCGCATCCTGGGCCTGGCGGGCGCCACTGCCGACTGCGTCCATCTGGTTGACCGCCTGGTCCACCTCGAGCTGTCCTTTATCGGTGACGGTTGCGGTTTGCTCGGCCAAGGCCGCCATTTTCCGGGTAGTGCTGGAAACGCTGCCTACGGTGGCGGAGAGTTCCTCGACGATGGCTGCCGTGTCGTTGACGGCCGCCACCTGTTTTTCCGCTCCCTGTGCCACTTGCATGATCGATCCGGCTACGTTGTTGGAGGCTTCGGCTGACTGATGCGCGCTGGCGGTCAGTTGCTGGCTGGAGGCGGCGACCTGTTCGGCGGAGGAGGCAATCGTACGCATCAGACCGCGCATTTGTCGGTTCAATTGGTCAAATGCGAGCGCCATTTCGCCGAATTCATCTTTGCGGGCAAGAAAGGCTGGATCGATGTCCTTGGAAAAATCGCCGTTGGCCATCACGCCCAATCGTTTGGTCGCGGCCTGGATCGGTTTGGCAAACTGCTTGCCGGCCACGGTCGCCAGGATGATTGCCAATAGCAGCGCCACAAGGCTCAAGCCGATCATCACGCCGATATTCTTGCGTAGCTCAGCCTCAGCCGACTGCCGTTTCTTGTCCATGACTTTTTCAATATCATCGGTCCAGTTGCCGGTGCCGACCACCCAGTCGTAAGGTTTGAACAACAAGGTGAAACTCCGTTTAGGCAAGGCTTCTTTTTCGTTCGGTTTGGCGAACCAGTATTCGGTATAGCCGCCACCTTCCTTGGAGCCATTGGTAATCATGTCGCGAATGAACTGATTCCCTTTGGCATCTTTGGCATCGAGCCGCGATTTACCTTCCTGATCGCGGCCAAGCAGCACGACATTAACGCCGTTGCTGGTATCGATCCAGAAGTAATTCCCGTTATCAAACCGCAGGTTGCGTACCAGATCGGCGGCCCGCTTGCGGGCATCCGCCTCCGGCAGCAGTCCTTTTTGCTGCTGGTTGTAAATGTCCTGAATCAGGCTCACGGTAGTTTCGACCTGCCACTTTATGCTACGGTCGAATTGTTCATAGAGGGAAGCGCGATAATCGCTCAGTTCTTTGCGGCTGGTCTCCCGGATGTTGTAAATGGCGTACCCCCCGAGAATGGCAAGGGCTATCAGCGTGACCAGCGACATTGCCAACACCATTTTGAAGCGAATCTTATGCATGTCGATTCCCCCTGTATTTATTTGGTGCCTGGTTTTCTACCAGCGACTAGTGATGAATTGTAGTGCAGCACTGAAAAACCTCGACTAGCTATCGTTTTATCTGTAAAATTCCACAAAAAAATTCCACAAAAGACCAAATATTCCTGCCCGATGTAGCGGGTTTAGCGACAAAACTTCCGGCGTGAGTGCGAATTGCCAGCTTGAAGCGTTGGGGGAGCAGCCTTTATAATGAAACCAGCAGAGAGGGGTAATGCTTTTTGGACCGGTTGGATTTTACCGCAATCGATTTTGAAACTGCCAACACAAATCCAAACAGTGCCTGTGCGCTGGGCATTGCGGTGGTGGAACAAGGGCGGATCAGTGAACGCAAGTCCTGGTTGATTCGGCCACCTACGGATGAATTCACTTTCACCTACATCCACGGCTTGACTTGGCATCAAGTTGCCGGAGCGCCGGATTTCGGCGAATTATGGCCGCAGATCGGACCTTACCTGACAGGCCGCAAGCTGGCGGCGCACAACGCGCGGTTCGATCTGGGCGTTTTCTTTGCCTTGATCAGACAATACTGCATCGGGTTTTGGCGTGGCCAGGCGATCGATTCGGTCACCGTAGCCAGAAGGGTCTGGCCGGAATTGCCCAATCACCAATTGCATACCGTAGCCGCCCATCTCAGTATTCCGCTCATCCACCACGACGCTTGCAGCGATGCCAATGCCTGTGCAGAAATCCTTTGTCGGGCCGAGCAATTGCAGAGCGGTTCTCTGGACAAAGCAGCCCGTTGGTATGGCCGATAGGTTGCTAGGCGCCCAGCAGGAAAATAACGATAACATTAGTGAAGGGAATTCACAGAACCTTTTTCAAAGCAGAACCTTTTACAAAATAGAAAGTAACATGAAAACAGGGGTCGTCAGGCAAATGCAACAAGACAAGGCTGTATTGGATCAGATCGCTTTCAATTGGCAATCTGCCAAGTCGGTGGCGGTGTTCACCGGCGCCGGGATGAGCACCGAATCCGGCTTGCCAGATTTCCGGTCTCAGCAAGGGTTGTGGAAGCACCGGCCGGAATCGTTGGCGACACTTACTG
The DNA here is from genome assembly GCA_964579955.1 of uncultured Veillonellaceae bacterium. GTDB lineage: Bacteria > Bacillota > Negativicutes > UBA1444 > UBA1444 > UBA1444. The sequence continues at coordinate 3,189 of CAZOJA010000092.1, forward strand.
CGCTTCACAATACGCCCGACGAGTTTTATTTCTTCTATCAGTGGCGTATTCGCCAACTGTGGCAAGTCGGGCCGAACTCGGGGCACCGTGCGCTTGCTTCGCTTGCAAAGGCAAACCGTATACAAAGGGTTGTCACGCAAAACGTCGATGGCTTGCACCAACAGGCCGGTAGCCAACAGGTTTGTGAGCTGCATGGCTCGTTAAAGACCGTGAGTTGTCTGGATTGCCGGGCCCGTTACGACAGCAGGCAACTTTTGCCGCAACAGGAAGGCTGGGAAGCGGCTTATCAGAACGGGACTTACCGCCACGGAGCAGAGTGCTTCTGTCCACGTTGCCAAGGCAAGTTGAGACCGGATGTCGTCCTGTTTGGCGAAGCATTGCCCGAACATCCCTGGCAGCAAGCCGTGCAGGCAGCGCGCGCCGCCCGCCTGTTCGTGGTTGTCGGCTCGTCCCTGTTGGTCAGCCCCGCGAACCTGTTGCCGCAGATGGCGCTGGAACAGGGCGCAAAACTGCTGATCATCAATCAAGATAAAACGCCGCTGGATGCGCAGGCGAACTGGAAGCTCTCCGGCAGGGCGGCAGAGACGCTGTTTGAAATCGCGGCATTACTCGCTGATTAGGCAGGTTGGATATAATTGCCTTGCATGGTGATGGCAAAATACTATATGATAATTACGTTGTGTTACAAGTTGAAAATAATTCGCCAAATGGGCTGGCAACAGAAAAATAAGGGGCGGACTGAATGCTGAAGAAATTTAAACAGGTCTGGCATCGACGGGAGATTCGGGACGCGATCGAACAAAAATTACAGGGGTTGTTTGGTGTAAGGGCAACCCAGGCCAGTCCAAAACAGCTTTATAAAGCGATTGCATTGGTGGCTCGCGACCGGATCATGGAACGCTGGGCGCTATCAGAAGAAAAAGTGCATGAAGCAAACGGCAAAAAACTATACTACATGTCGATGGAATTTCTGATCGGCCGTGCTCTCAGCAATAACCTGGCCAACCTGGCGCTGGACCAGACTTTTGCCGCAGTATGCAAGGAGTTTGGCGTCGATCTGAACGAAATCAAGGAAATGGAAGCCGACCCGGGGCTAGGCAATGGCGGTTTGGGCCGATTGGCCGCCTGTTTCCTCGACTCAATCGCCACCTTGAAACTGGAAGGTCATGGTTGCGGCATCCGTTATGAATACGGCTTGTTTAAACAAAAGATCGTCGATGGCTATCAGGTCGAGGTTTGCGACTCCTGGCTGGAAGACGGCCATGTCTGGGAAGTCGAAAAACCGGAAGAGGCGGAAGATGTCCACTTTGAGGGGCAGGTGACCCGACACGACGAAAACGGGTCGCCGCGGTTCATTCATGAATCGTATCAGACCGTGAAAGCGGTTCCCTATGACGTGCCGGTCGTCGGCTACGACTCGGCCGTGGTCAACACGCTGAGGCTTTGGGGCGCTCGCCCCACCCAGCATCTGGACATGTGCCTGTTCAACCGGGGAGAATATACACGTGCTTTGGCTGAAAACAACCTGGTCGAAGTGATTTCCCAGGTGCTTTATCCTGAGGATTCGCATGAACAGGGCAAGATTCTGCGTTTGAAGCAGCAATACTTCTTTGTTTCCGCCAGCATTCAGTCCATCGTCAGGCAGTTCAAGAAAAACGGCAACGCGTTGTCAGTATTTGCCGAAAAAAATGTGATCCATATCAACGATACGCACCCATCACTGGCAATTCCCGAATTGATGCGCATCCTGCTGGATGAGGGCATGACCTGGGATGAAGCCTGGCAGATTGTTTCACGTACCTTCGCCTATACCAACCACACGATCATGCATGAAGCGCTGGAAAAGTGGCCGGTTTCCCTATTTAAACGGGTATTGCCGCAAATCAGCTGTATCGTCGAAGAAATCAATGAACGGTTCTGTCGGTCGTTGTGGAAACTCTACCCGGAAGACTGGCAACGGATTTCCGAGATGGCGATCATTGCCCATGGCGAGGTGCGGATGGCCCATCTGGCGATTGTCGGGTCGTTCTGCGTCAACGGCGTGTCTTCCTTGCACACCGAAATCCTAAAAAACCAAGTGTTTGAAAAATTTCATGCGGCATTTCCGCAGCGGTTCCGGGCAATCACCAACGGAATCACGCATCGTCGCTTCCTTTGCGTGGCCAATCCGGAACTGAGCGAGTTGATCACCCGACAGATCGGCGGGCAATGGGTCACGCAACCGTTGCGCCTGAAAGCGCTGGAAAAAATGGCCGACAAACCGGAAGTGCAGGCGGCCTTGCGGTTGATCCGCCGGCAGAAAAAACAGAAGCTGGCCGAATATATCCTGCGTCATAACGGCGTTCAGGTCGATGTGGACTCGATCTTCGACGTGCAGGTCAAGCGGTTGCACGAATACAAGCGACAGTTACTGAATATCCTGCATATCATGCACCTTTACAATCAGTTGAAGGACAATCCTGACCTGGCGATGCAGCCGCGCACGTTCATCTTTTCCGCCAAGGCAGCGGCAGCCTATCACATGGCAAAATTGATCATCAAGCTGATTAATACGGTTGGCGACAAGATCAATTCCGACCCGGACATTCAGGGGAAACTGAAAGTGGTGTTTCTTGAGAACTACCGGGTTTCGCTGGCGGAACTGATTGTACCGGCCACCGATGTCAGCGAACAGATTTCCACGGCTGGCAAAGAAGCTTCCGGTACAGGCAATATGAAGTTCATGATCAACGGCGCATTGACGATCGGTACGCTTGATGGGGCCAATGTGGAGATGAGCCAGGCGGCAGGGCTGCAAAACATGTACATTTTCGGCCTGAAGGCCGAAGAGGTCAATGCCGTTTACCAGAGCGGCGGTTATCGCCCATGGGAAGTCGCCGAAGCCGATCCGCGACTGAAACGGGTCATGAATCAGCTGATCAACGGGTTTTATGCCGAGGACCGCAACCTGTTCCGGCCGATTTATGACAGCCTGCTGTACGGCAATGGTTCGATGGCCGACCCATACCTGGTTCTGAAGGATTTTGACGCCTACTGCCAGGCGCACTGGCTGATCGACCGTGACTATCGCTACCCGTCCGTATGGTGGTCGAAGGCGATTGCCAATATTGCCGCAGCCGGCGTGTTTTCCAGCGATCGGACCATCGCCGAATACAACGAACAGATATGGAAGCTGCCCCGCCATGAAAACGGCCGGGCCCGGATGTTCATTTCCGGCTAACAATAAAAAGGGACCGTGGACACTGCGGGGCAGTACATCCACGGTCCCTTTTGCTATTACTTTTTTACTTGCCCGGGTTGACCATGAGTTTCGCCACACGGGCGGCGAAGGCGATCGGGTCCTCCGGCGTCATTCCTTCCATTAACAGCGCCTGACCATATAGCAGGTCACAGTAGTCGTTAAAGCTCTCCGAACCGGGTGCGGTCGCATGCAGAGCCTTGAGGGCGGCGAACAGTTCGTGGTCAGGATTGAGCTCTAGAATCCGACTGGCTTTGTACATCGGCTTGTCGATTTCAGACAGGATTTGTTCCATCGAAAGGCTGATTCCCTCATCGCCGCTGACCAGACAAACCGGGCTGGATTTCAGGCGGCTGCTGATCTTGACGTCGGCGACCCGTCCCTTCAATTGCTCCTTGATGGCGGCAATCAAGGATTCGGTCTCCTGCTTTTCTGTATCGTCGGCTTTTTTCTCCGCCGGCGAGTCCAGTTCTTTCAATTTCAAATCGCCGCGACTGACGGACTGGAATTTTTTCTCCTTGTATTCTCGCAGCGCATCCACGGCGAACTCATCGACGCGGTCGAACAGGTACAGCACCTCCAGGCCCTTTTCCCGCAGGATTTCCATTTGCGGCAGCCGCTCGACGGCGGCCCGGTCTTTACCGGTGGCATAGTAAATGACTGTTTGCGATTCCGGCATCCGGGCGATATATTCATCGAGCGTCGTCAGTTCCTCGGTAGAGTGTGAAGACGGGAACAGCAGCAAATCCTTCAGTTTGTCCCGGTTGACAAAATCCGAATAGATGCCGTTTTTCATCGCCTTGCCATATTCCTGCCAGAACTGGTTGTATTTTGGACGATCTTTCTCCAGCATTTTTTCCAGTGTTTTGATGACCGTTTTTTCCAGATTTTTGCCGATTTTTTTCAACTGGCTGCTGTGTTGCAGCAGTTCACGAGAGATGTTCAGCGAGAAGTCGGGTGAATCGACCAGTCCACGGACAAATCTTAGGTATTCCGGCAGCAGATCCTGATAATTGTCCATTACGAACACGTTTTTGGAGTAGAGCCGGATGCCGGAGGTCATCTCGCGTTGATAAAAGTCAAACGGCGCGTGGGAAGGGATGAACAGCAGCGTCGTGTATTCGACGGCGCCTTCCGCTTTGGTATGGACGATTTCCAGCGGGTCATCCCAGGCATGGAACACTTCCTTGTAGAACTGGTTGTATTCTTCGGTTTTGATTTCCGCCTTGGGCCGCACCCAAAGCGGAGTCATCGAATTCAACGTCCGGTTCTCGATGGTGTCTGGCTCGCCTTCCTTGCCCTTGAGCGCGAAGTTCATCTTGATCGGGTAGCGGATATAATCGGAGTATTTTTTGACCAGCCGTTGCAGGGTATATTGGTTGAGAAAGTTCTCTTCCGGTTTCTCACTGGAACGAAAATCGGGATGAAGTGACAGAATCAGACTGGTGCCGCGTTTTTCACGGGCGCATTCTTCGATGGTGTAGGTTCCGTCGCCGGTCGACTCCCAGCAGACGCCGCTGGGTTGTCCGGGAGCGCGGGTGATCAGGGTGACCTTTTCTGCAACCATAAAAGCTGAGTAAAAGCCTACGCCGAATTGGCCGATCAGTTCGCTATCACCAACAGAGCCGGTTTCCTTCAGTTTTTCCAAAAATGATTTGGTTCCTGATTTGGCGATGGTTCCGATGTTTTCCACGACCTCGTCATAGGTCATGCCGATGCCGTTGTCGGTAATGGTCAGCGTATGAGCCGCCTCATCGGCTTGGAGCGATATTTCAAAATTCGGGTCGTTTTCCAGCAGGTCATGGTTGGTCAGTGATTGCACCCGGATCTTGTCGATGGCGTCCGATGCGTTGGAGATCAACTCGCGCAGAAATATTTCCCGGTTGGTGTAGATGGAGTGGATCATCAGATCGAGCAGTTGTTTCGTTTCGGTCTGAAATTCTCGGGTCTGTTTCGTCATGGCTTGGTCCTCCTGTGTAGAATGATTTATTTATTATTTTACCATATCTGCTGTTTTTCAGCAGCAGGCGGCT
>CAZOJA010000093.1:0-4366 GCA_964579955.1 uncultured Veillonellaceae bacterium
TCATTGGGCCATATTTTACGGCAATCTTGCCTGCTTCCACCGTCGGCCATACATGAGCGCCGAGTGCGGCATCGACTTTAGGATCCTCCATCGCGCCTTCGGCAATCATCTGTTTGGCCCCGCCGTCCGTTTCCTCAGCAGGTTGAAACAAAAACTTCACATTGCCGTGCAGTTCTTCCCGCATTCCCGCCAAGATTTTCGCCGCGCCAAGCAGCCAGGTGGTATGCGCATCATGGCCGCAGGCATGCATCCGCCCGTCGAATTTCGATTTGAAAGGGAGATCGTTCTGTTCCTGCATTTCCAGGCAATCCATATCCGCCCGCAACAGAATCGTTTTGCCGGGGTATTTTCCCCTTAATGTGCCAACCACACCGGTCACGCAGAGGTTTTCCTGCACTTCGATACCGAGGTTTTTTAAATAATCGGCGACCAACGCTGCCGTCCGCGTTTCCTGATAGCCGATTTCCGGATGGGAATGGATGTCACGCCGGATACTGACCAGTTCTTCATGAAGTTCTTCCGCTTTTTGCATAAATCGGTTCGAAATCATCACCATCTCCTATGATTCATTTAATATCGGTCCACCGTATTCTACAGGAGGACGTTGTTTACAACATATCATTACAAAGACCATTCGTCAATCAATTCAGTCTTTTCCGCCAATGTCTTTTCGTGGCTTATATGTCAATATCATCGACATTTATGCAACGCTTATTAAATTATACAAATTTACACACGATCTGCCAATCTATTTTATCCGGTGTTTTGTATACATTAGCAAGGGCCCTGAGGCCGCTGCCGCAGAGCCCTTCCTCCGGCCGGCACCGCCAAACCCGATTCTACAGTGTAATCGTCGCGCCCGGATTCATGATCAGCACCGGGATGTTATAGCGAGTCTCTACCATTTTTTTGTACTCCTGCGGGTTCTGTTTAGTCAGCGGATTGGTGTTGTAGTGAATCGGAACCACCTTTTTCGGCTTCAGCAATCCTACCGCTTCGGTCGCATCCTCCGGACCCATCGTGTAGTTGTCGCCAATCGGCAGCAGCGCATAATCGAGATTGGCTTTGCCGATATAGGCCATATCGCCGAACAACGCCGTATCCCCGGCGAAATAAATCACCTTGCCATAGAAATTAACGATGAATCCCGCGGCTTGCCCGCCTGCAACGCCAGAACCATGAATCGCATTAGTAACCTTCACCCAGCCGAACTCAAAATTCCATTTGCCGCCGATGCTCATCGGATGGACGTTGGTCACGCCCTGGCCCCCAAGCAGCCTGGTGATTTCGGAAGTCGAAATCAGTTTTGCGCCGGTCCGTTTGGCAATGTTTGCAGCATCGCCGATATGGTCGCCATGGGCATGGGTCACCAGGATGTACTGCACGTCGATATCATCGGCCGAAGCCGCTTTCCACGGATTTCCTGTAAACCAAGGATCAATGACAATCCGGGTTTCGCCATGTGTCAGAACGAAAGTAGATTGACCGTAGAAGGTGAGGGTGGTCGGAGTTTTGGCCCAGTTGAACAGGGGATCCGGCGCTGCCATCGCCAACGAAGCGCCCAATGAGAGACAAAGGACTATCAGGAGCAATAAAGACTTTTTAACCATTTCCATCCTCCTCATTTTTCTGCGTAATCTGAACTTTTCAATTCGCACTCGTGTCAGGTAATTTTTGCCTAAGTTTACTTTTCGCCGCCATAACAATTTTTCCTTGTTTGTCCGCAGAAAATCAGCAACCGGATTGATTTTCTTCAAAAATAACGTGCTATAATTGACACACGCCTTGAAAATAATAACCAGCTACTATTGCGGGGAGGTTAGGACCGATGGCAGATAAACCCCTGTTGGTCACTGCGGCGCTGCTAAGACACAACCACAGAATATTGATTGCCCAACGAAGCAATTCTGGGCGATTCGCCAATAAATGGGAGTTTCCCGGCGGCAAAATTGATCCCGGGGAAACACCACAACAAGGTTTGCGCCGTGAACTCCTTGAAGAACTTGGGCTGGAAACGAACATCGGGACGTTGTTCAGCGATACGCTTTACACCCATGAGCAGGGACAAATCCGCCAGTTCACCTATTGGGTTGATGTTGTCAATCTGCCAATCAACGTTGCATTGTCAGAACATCAGGCCATCGCATGGGTCACGCCGGACGAAATCGTCAACTTCGAATTTGCCGGGGCGGATATGGCCGTAGCCGAAAAACTTTTCCGGGACAATCCTCCCATTATTTGACGCCCTGCCCGGGAACAGATCAGAAACAGAGGAGCTTTGGAATTATCCAAAGCTCCTTTTTCAAACATATTGCTCAATATGCCCTGGCGATCACTTTCCCCTTGCCATTTCTTCACGCAAAAATGGTCCGTACCGCTGATCAGTGTGAATGACATGCGTTGCCAGCCAGTCACGCAAAAACACTACCACTGGAAAAGGCAATGCGTTGGCAGCTTCAGCATGCACCTTCATCAACTGCGTGACTTTTCGCTTGAATTCCTCGTGCTCACTTTTGTGTTGCTCATACTCGGGGTAGTCATATTCCTGCATGAGTTTTTCCTCGGCCGAAAAATGATAGATACTATAATCAACCAACTCATCCAGCGTTTTTGCGATACAGGCCCGTTTTTGCATATCTTCGGGACAGTTTAGCAAATCGGTGTACAAATCATTGATCAACCCAACCAATCTTTGATGTTGTTCATCCAGTTCATCAATGTGAGTCAGGTACGAGTCCTGCCAACGGAAATAAAACATAAACATTCTCCTTTTCTTGCTTTGACAAGCACCCTTTCTTTGTTTAGACTGTGCATAGCAGGGGAAACGGAGGAACGATTCATCATTACGGAAATCTATATTTTTCTTGTCTTTATTCTATCAAGTTTTTTGCAGACCGTCACCGGATTCGGCTACGCCATCATCACAGCTCCGTTGCTTGCCTTGGTGCTTGGCGCCAAAGAAACAGTCATGCTGGTGATGTTGACCGGCTTCATCATCCGCCTGTTCCTTGTCGGAGCCACTCGCAATCAGGGGAGCTATCGGACGATTCTGTTCATCGTCGTCTCTAGCATCCTCGGCGCAATTCCCGGCGCCTACGTCATGACGCGGATCAGCAACGACAGCTTGAAACTGTTCATTGGTTTTCTCTTGCTTCTGTTTACCGGTCTGCTCTGGAAAAACGTTTCCCTGCCGCTACGCCAGAACAAATTCGCCGAGAGCCTGATCGGCCTGCTCAGCGGCTTTTTGTCGACCACGACCGGCATCAACGGCCCACCGGTCGTCCTGTATTATCTGAGCGCCCAGGCGGAAACCAACCGGGTAGAATTCCGGGCCAACCTGACCCGCTATTTTTTGCTGATCAATATCGCGTCAATCATTTTTTCCAGCATCGCCGGAACCCTGAATTTTTCCGACCTATGGCTGCCGACCCTGCTTGCCGTGCCCGCTTTGGCCATCGGTTTTTTCCTCGGCGAGCGGTTGTTCGCGAAAATCAGCGCAACCTTGTTACGCAAAAGCTCATTGGTCATGATTCTGTTGAGCAGCCTTGCCATGATCTGGTCCGTACTGGCCAAATCATAACAAACAAAAAATTCTTATTGAGGGGTGCATTGTTGATGAAAATCCAGTTATTGCGCCATGCGACTCTGTTAGTTGACTATGGTGGGAAGGTCCTGCTGGTCGATCCGATGTTGAGCGAACAGGCTGCCATGCCGCCGATCATCAACTCGTCGAACGACCGCCGCAATCCGTTGACGCCGCTGACCGCCCCGGCCAATTATCTTTCATTGCCGGATGCGTTCCTGCTGACCCATACACACCGTGATCATTTTGATGACGCAGCCGCGCAGCTGCTGCCGAAAAACAAGCCGGTGCTATGTCAGCCGGCCGATGAAACGAAACTGAAAGACCTCGGCTTTGCCATCGTAATGCCGATAGCTGACGCACTGGTCTGGGAAGGCATCCGGATAGAGCGGACCGGTGGCCAGCATGGCACAGGCGAAATCGCCGAAAAAATGGCGCCGGTTTCCGGCTATGTGCTGTCAGCTGAAGCCGAACCTGTATTGTACATCGCCGGCGACACCATCTATTGCAATGATGTCGAAATCGCCCTCGCCAAGCACCGGCCGGAGGTTATCGTCATCAATGGCGGCGGCGCCCGTTTTAACGTCGGCGATCCCATCACCATGACGGTTACGGATACGGAAAAAGTCCTTGCCTTTGCCCCTACCAGCCAAGTCGTGGTCGTCCATTTGGATGCAATCAATCATTGTCTGGAAACGCGCGTAGATTTCCAGCGTCATTTCGAGAACCACCCGCTGCGAACCCGCCTGTCAATCCCCGCCGATGGCGAGACGCTGTCATTCG
>CAZOJA010000093.1:4466-8302 GCA_964579955.1 uncultured Veillonellaceae bacterium
CAAACAAAACAGGCTTCCCCGTCAGTCATGACGAGGAAGCCTCAATTCTTAGCCGCTCAGGCGATGACCGCCTGTTGCATCAGAATTTCCGCCCTACTGGCGAACAGTTTCACATAGGTGTAAATTTCCGACAGATGCCGCAAAATCGCCTCCCGCCCGATACCGGCCGGGGCGTAGACAACATAGGCGACGTGCTGCGTGCTCGACTGAATCATGGTCCGCCGATCCGGGCCATGAATGATGCTCGATACGATTCCGGCGGCATCGCTGATTCGCATATCGCCCGGTTTCACCAGCTGTTCCTTGCCATTAAGCAAAAGATACTTCTCGTCCGGGGTTGCGACATCCAGCCTGAGCGGCAACTGCAACGCCAGGCAATCATGGCCGGCGGTCAACAGGCCGCTTTTCAGCTCCGCCATGAACATCGCCTCGACCAGTCCGGCCACGGCCGGAATGCTCTTGCCTTTGAACACGACGGATTCCAGTTGTTGCTGCACATGATAAGTCTTGGCAAACTTCTTGTAATAATCGGCGTAAGCACGCATGACCGGGTCTGCAGCAAGCGCCTGCCGATCCGCGAACCTTTCACGCAGTTCCTGCTCCAACGCCCGTTTTTGCGCTTCCAGCGACTCACTGAACGCCGGATTGTCCACTTGGTCAAGCACCAGCAGACCGACGCCTGCACCGGGAAACGACTGCCGCCACGGTTCGCTCACTTGCAACATGTAGTATCAGCTCCTTGTCCATACGATATTCTGGTCGGATTTCATATTATCGTATCAGACGCGGACCGTATTGTATGAAATTGCTGTATTGGCAGGGAGTCATTCCGACCATCTGCCTGAACTGCCTGGTAAAATGGCTTTGATCGACAAAGCCGGCCATTTGGGCCACCGCTGCCGGAGTCATGCCTTGGTCAAGAAATTCACGGGACCGACGGACACGGACTTGTTTGAGGAACATGTGGGGCGGCACGCCGACCTGGCGCCGAAACAGGCGAATCAGATGAAAAGCGCTCAGGTGACAGATCTGAACCAGTTGCCGCATCGTAATGCTCTCGGCATAATGCTCCTCGATATATTGCCTGGCAAGCATCACGGATCGATCTTGTTTATATCGCTCATCCCAGGCTCCGCTCCGGTCGGAATGCCTGGAGACAAAATAACTGAGCAGGGAAATCAGTCGCGTTTCCTGTTCCAGGATGGAAGCTTCGCTGTCTTCCATACTGCGGTGCGCGGCCTGAATCTGTCCGGCCAACAAATCGTCCTCAAGGACACCGGCTGAAAAATAGGGGCGGCGCCATTTTCCATGCAGTTCATGCACGGTTTTCTCCATCCACTCCGGCGCCAGATAGAACATCCGGTAGGACCAGCCTGCCGGGGATGCCGCCTTTCCGTCATGAGCCTCGCCAGGAATGACCAGATTCACCGCTCCTGCAGGCGCGACCAACTGTTCTCCGCGATAGGAGAATGCCAATGCCCCCTGTTCGATCACGCCCAAAGCGTAGCCTTCATGAATGTGACGGGAAAACGTCTGCGTCGTGTATTGCGCCCGCAGCATCTCCACACCAGCCAAATGAGGCAGCCGCCAATATTTTACCGACTTGTTCATCATCCGCCCTTTTCTTAACCCTCATACCTAGCGCTTATTTCCTCGGTTCCCAGTATAACACTACCCGAGGACTTCCGTCATGGCCTGCTCGAGGATTTCAACCATCGCGTCGATTTCGGCTTCACCGACAATCAAGGCCGGCATCAGCCGAATCATCGACGGCTGCGGCGAGTTGATCAACAGTCCACGGCGCAGGCAGGCAGCCACCACTGCCGCTCCTTGCTCTGTCGGCAAATCGAAGGCGATCAGCAATCCTTTGCCCCGAATCTGGGTCAATCGAAACTTTGCGGCAAGTTCGCGCAGCTTTTTCTGGATATACAGACCTTGGCGAGTGGCATTGTCTGCCAGATTTTTCGCCAACACTTCCCGCATCACCGCCAGACCGACCGCCATTGCCAACGGTTGTCCCGAATAGGTACCGCCCTGGTCACCCGCCTCGAAGATGTTGAACCGTTCCTTGACCAACAACGCGGCAAGCGGGAATCCGCCGCCGATCCCTTTGGCCAGCGTCATCACATCCGGTTCCACACCGTAATGTTGATAGGCAAACAGTTTTCCGGTACGCGCCAGTCCAGTCTGCACCTCATCGAAAATCAGCAGGATGCCCTGCTCGTCACAAAGTTGACGCAGCTGGCGGATATAGTCGCCGTCCACTTCGAACACGCCGCCTTCCCCCTGGATCGGCTCCAGCATCACCGCGCAGGTCCGTTCATTGACTGCCGCTTTGATCGCCGTGAAGTCATTCAAAGGCACATGGACAAATCCCGGCACTTTGGGTTCAAACAAGCTTTGCCACTTCTTTTTTCCTGTCGCCGACATGGTGGCCAGCGTCCGTCCGTGGAAGCTGTTGATGGTAGTAATGATTTCAAAGGCGCCTGCCCGATGTAGCGCGCCATATTTTCGCGCCAGCTTGATTGCTCCTTCATTGGCTTCGGCGCCGCTGCTGGCAAAGAACACCCGGTCAAAGCAAGATTGCTCCGTCAACAACTTTGCATATTCAATCATCGGAATGTTATAAAAGCTCGGACTGGCGTTCACAAGCACCGCACTCTGTTGCGCCAGTGCTCTGGAAATGCAATCGGGACTGTGTCCCAACGAAGTGACCGCCCAGCCGCCGACAAAATCCAGATACCGCTTTTCTTCCGTATCCCACAGATACATCCCTTCGCCTCTTGCCATCACCACGTCCGGCCTTGTCGTGGTAAACAGGATGGACCGCTTTGCTTCGGCCAGCAATGACTGGGTATTCGCCTGTGACTCTTTGTTCATTTTGCCGCCTCCATTCGCGAACTTCATTCACGCATTGTAAATAATTATACGCTCACCATACAAATTGTGCAAGTCGTTTGAGACGAGCTACCAAAGAAAAAACTCCCTGCCAAACGACAGGGAGTCCGTAACCCGTTGCGACTAATCTTTCACGACTAACACCGGAGTGTGCGACAAACTGACAAGATTCCTTGTCACGCTACCCATCAGCAGCTCTTCCAGTGCTCCGTGCCCCTTGGTTCCGGCAATGATCAGATCCGCCTGCTGCTCTTTCGCGTAATTGATGATCGATTGCGCGATGTTGCCGTGCAGCAGCTCCACTTTAACGTTGACCGCTCGATTCTCACAATACACTTTGGCTTCTTCGATCATTCGCCTTTCCTTTGCTTCCATCTCGGCAAGCATTTCCTGAACGATCTTGGTCTTTCCGAGATCACTTCCGCCTTCACCGCCGTACATTGCGGTAAAATGAACCGGTTCGGAAACATAGGCCACGATAACAGTTCCCCGGGCCAGCTGACTCAGTTCGATTGCCCAATCCAAGGCTTGCTTGCTGTGAGGCGAACCATCGAATGCCACCAGGATTTTTTTGGGTCGTGCCATTTCAATACACCTCCCCAATGGATGATTTTTTCGAATTGTCCCTCAACTCAACATTATATCAATTTGCCGGTCCTGTCAACGCTTATTGGCGGATGGCAATCTCCTATTTCTCGTCTCATCTAGTTTGACGCACACCCTTGACAGGGGATTTGCGGTTTGGTTATGCTTGACCTGACAAGTTTTCCATTTTCGGCTCGGAATCTTCATAATAAGAGGGAAAGAAGGGATGATATGAAACATTCCCGGCAATTGTTCTGTGTCTGCGTACTGACCTGCCTGCTCGTTTTGCTGAATACCGGCGCGGCTGCCGCGGCGCCAGACCCGTCCCTCGTCCTGCACTGGAAACTTGACGG
>CAZOJA010000094.1:0-5682 GCA_964579955.1 uncultured Veillonellaceae bacterium
TGGCCGCGGGTCAGGATAACGATATAGCAGTTTTCATCGACCAAAAGCTCATCCCAGTTGTCAAACGACGCCAGGACCTTGATTTCCGTTTCGGCAGTGAACCGGCCATGGTTGGCATACTCGGCCCGGTCATCGAGCACCACGACCCGAAAGCCCACCCGTTCACAAAGCGGCGCCACCTGCTGCGAAACATGACCCGCACCAAAAATCAACACCGTTCGCAGCGGCCGGATCTGCTCCACCAAAAAGCGAGAACCGCCGTATTCTTCGGTAAATATCGCCGCCGAAGCTTTTTGTCCGGCCCATTCCCTTACCAACGCCGGCGATAGTTGCAACGACCCGTGCACCGCATCCGATTCGTCCAGCAAAGCAAATTGCCTGCTTGCTCCATCTGTCGGTCCGCTGAGTTGCGTGACCAACCATGCTTTCCGCCGGCTTGCCAAGGCCGTCTGAATCGCTCGACAAACCGCCAGTTCCTCTCTGCTTCCGCTGAAATAATGAAGCCAGACTTCGCCCTTGCCGCCGCAGATCATATCCATACCGGCCACGTCACAGCCAGTCAGGTCAAACGAATAAATCGCCGACGCCGCTTTGTCAAACAGCATCCTTGCCATTTGTACCGCATCGTGCTCCAACCGGCCGCCGCCGATCGTACCGCGAATCGTTCCGTCCTGTCTTACCAACATCCGTGCCCCGGCAACCCGTGGCGCCGAACCCTTTGCCTCGAACACCGTCGCCAGCACGACAGGCTGTCCTGCCTGCAACAGCGTGCAACATTCCTGATAGATTTCGATCATGCTTCTCCTCCAACGCACTGAACCTTATGCCAAATAACACTACCTAATTATTTTAACACCATAAAGGTCAAATATAGAAGGCTTTATATTGTCCAGCAGCATTTACGGCTCCACTCTATTGACATTCTAAGCACCGAGCCCTATGATTAATTCTGTTTAGTTTTGTTTTTTCAGAATAATCGTCGTTTATCAGCAAGGAGGCAAAACCGTCTTGGCAAAAAAAAAGAAACGCATCGATCTGCGCCGCGCCAAACCGGGCATGGTGTTGGCCTCACCGGTACTATCCGATAACGGACGAGTGATGATCAACGAAGATGTTCCTCTCACCGAAACCATGCTGCAAAATTTGGCGACCTGGCAAATCTCCTCTATCAGCATCTGGGATGAGGAAGAGTTGCCGCAACAGTTTTCTGCCACACATTTTGCCGATGGATACGACAGTACGGTACAATTGGTTGACAGCGCGTTTGCCGGCATGCGGTTCTGTGGCGAGCTTCCGTTGGCGGAAATGCAACAAAGCGTTATTGGGTCTGTATTGCAAATGACCGATACGATCGGCGCCATGCACCACCTGCATGCAATGCGTCGTCTTGGTGAATATACGATCCATCATTCGGTCGGCGTCAGCGTGATTTGCGGCGTGCTCGGCAAATGGATGGGCTATGAGGGAACGGCGCTGCGCGACATCCTGCTGGCCGGCCTTTTGCACGACATCGGCAAGACGCAGGTGCCGGAAACACTCCTTGCCAAACCGGAAAAGCTGACATCCGAAGAAATGACGCAAATGAAAAAACACAGCGCCCTAGCGATTGAACTGCTGCGAAAAACCGAAACCGCAACGATGGATGTGGTTTTGGCAATCCTGCAACACCACGAACGGATGGATGGCAGCGGTTATCCGAACGGACTGCGCGGCGACCAAATCCACCCTTACGCCAGGATTCTTGCCGTGGCGGATTTATATGACGCCGTAACCAGTGAACGACCGTTTCAACAAAAAACCAGTCCTTTCAGCGCCGCCCGTCTGATCGCCGGCGATATGTACGATAAGCTGGATACCGCCACCTGTACCACCTTCCTCGAGCACCTGCGCGATCAGTTTATCGGCTGTAAAGTCCGGTTAAGCGATGGCAGGTTGGCTGAAGTCATCATGATCGGTGGCGACTATACATTCCAGCCGGTGGTAAAAACCCAGGACGGCAATTTTATTGACATAAGCCGTAACACAAACTTGAGGATTTCCGAGTTGGCAGGTTTCTGATACGCTACCGCCTAAAACAGGTTGATCTAATTTAGAAAGCAGTTGTCTGGCGCGGGCGTGGCCCCCGATCAGACAACTGCTTTTTCTTTATTATATATGTGATAAACTCATTCTCATTTTTGTCCGATCAATTTTTCCAGATATTCCACTTGTCCGGGTTGGCATTCCTCCATAATGCGTCCTCCCTGCATGACGGCAATGCGGTCGGCGACTTCGGCCAGAGCCCGCAGATCGTGCGTAATCAGCAAAAACGACGCGCCGCTGTCGGCTTGCAGCTCGCGTAATAACCGCAGGATTTGACGCTGCACCACAGCATCCAGCGCCGATGTCGGTTCGTCCAAAATTACAAAACGCGGCCGACAGATCAAGGCGCGGGCCAGATTGACCCTTTGCGCCTGACCTCCGCTCAGGTTGCGCGGCGACTCACCGAGCAAAGATGGCGAAAGATGAACCGCCTCAAGCGCCCGGACGACTCGCCCTGCCCGAGCGTCAGGCGGGACATCGCTCAGGTTGCGCAGCGGCTCTTCCAAAATCCCCCGCACTGTCCAGCGGCTATTCATCGCTTCCCCGGGATGCTGAAACACCATCTGGACCTGGCGATAAAAAACTCTCCGGTCTGGATATTCCGTATAGTTTCTGCCGTCAAACAGCATTTTTCCTGCATCAGGCCGTTCCAACCGCATGGCGATCCGGGCCAGCGTCGTTTTACCGCAGCCGCTTGCGCCAGCCAAGCCGACGATTTCGTTCTTGCCCACAGTCAAAGACAGTCCGGAAAGAACCGTATGACGATATTTCTTTTCGATTTGCTCCGCCTGCCAGATCATTGACGTTCCCCCATCACGGTCATCCGCCCTCCCTGCAGCATTGCCAGCCGGTCGGCATAGCGTTCCACCAAGTCCAGATCGTGTGAAACGAACAATACCGCCAGATTTCGTCGGCGCTGTTGGATCCGGATTTCATCCAGCAATTCCAGCCGCAATCCTGCGTCCAACGAGGAAGTCGGTTCATCCGCCAAAAGAAGTTGTGGCTCCAGCGCCATGGCCATAGCCAACACAACCCGTTGGCACATGCCGCCGCTCAACTGATGTGGATATGCATCAAAAATCCATGACGAATCCGGCAGATGAAACCGTTCGAGCAGTTCCAGACTGCGCAGCCGGGCAGTAGCAGCATCAAGTCCCAGCCGCAGCCGAAATAGTTCGCCGACTTGAGAACCGACTGTCCGCACCGGATTGAGCGCCGCCACCGCCTGTTGCGGCATGAATCCGACCGAACCGCCCCGCATCCGGGTCAACTCCGCATCGTCAAATGTCGCCACATCCCTGCCTCCAAAGCAGATCCGACCGGTTTGCCGGCTCGTCGGCGGAAGGATCCGCAGGATTGCCCGCAGCAACGTGCTTTTGCCGCTGCCGCTCTCGCCGATCAAACCGAGCCACTCGCCGGCTTCCATCGCCAGGGACACATCGGTCAATGCCGCTACGCTGCGGGCCTGTGATTCGTGCCGCACTGTCAGCGAGTCGACTTGCAGCAGCGGCTCAGGGCTTGACATAGGTCTCTGCCAAACCACGGTACAATTGCCAGGTCCCTGTCGAAACCTTGTAGCCCATGACCTGTTGTTTCATCGCCACAATATTGTTGCGGTGAAACAGGACGATCATCGGCATCGCGCCGGCAATCTTCTCCTGGATATGGTGATGCAGTCGCAGCCGCTCCGCCGGTTCAGCCGTTGCAAACAGTTGATCGATCAGTCCGGTCAACTCCGGCGTCCGGTAAACGTCGAACGTTGATGCCGGATGGTAATAACCGCGTCGATAATGCGAGGACGGTTCATCATGCGGGATGAACGACTGGCCGAGCATGATCAGGTCATAGTTTTTCTTTTTCATCGCGTCCATCAGCGCCGCTTCTTCCAGCGGCTCCAGTACCACCGTCAGGCCGACCGCTTTCAGTTCCGCCTGGATCGCGCCGGCCAACAAACTATCCTCGGCGTTTTTGGCGCCAAATGCAAGCCTCAGCCGCGGAGACCGTCCAGCCAGCAACTGGATGGCCCGCTCGGAATCGTAGGGCAGCGTGGTGTCGCGTTTTAGCACATAATCGCCATAGGCGGGCGAAAAGAAGTTCTTGCCTACTTCAGCGTTGGCCCCCAGAAGCGAGGGAATCAGTTTGCCGATGTTCAGGCTGTGGCCGATCGCCTGCCTGACCGCCAGATCCTGCAACGCCGGGCTGTTTACGTTGAGAAACATGATTTCTGAAGTCTGTCCCAGCCGTTTATCCATTTTCAGTTTCGGATTGCCACTCAACCTGGTTGCTGCGGTCAGTGACTGACGTAAACTGATCAGATCGACCGATCCTGCTTCCAGAGCCATCGCCCGTGAATCCGGGTCGCGGATCACCTTGAACACCAGCTTTTCATTTTTCGCACTGCCGCTCCAATAGTCCGGATTGCGCTTCAACACAAACTCCTGGTCTTTTTGCCAGCTTTCCAGACTGTAGGGCCCGGTGCCTATCGCCTTGACCACCTTTCCCGCAGAATCGGTGCCGTTGGGACCGACGATCGATAGAAAGGGGACGGCCAGGTCCGAAGCAAAGGTAAAGGAAGGTTTGTTCATCAAGACCTTGACAATGTATTCACCGTTCGTCTCAATCGACGCCACATCGATTAGCCAGACCTTGCCGGAACCTTGACGCAACCGGTCCAGGTTCTGTTTGACCACCGCCGCAGTCAGCGGCGAACCGTCATGGAATTTCACCCCCTGGCGCAGCGTGAACGTCCAGGTCTTGCCGTCCGGCGACATTGTCCAACGCTCCGCCAACGCGGGCACCAGTTTGAAATCGGCGTCCAGCTCGACCAGACTGTTGAAAACGAGACAGCGGATGAACGGCGACATCGTCGTTCCCGGATCGTAGCCGCCCAAATCGGCATTTTCGCCGATCACGATCTGTTGCGGCGATGCGGCAGGCTTCCCACCGCATCCGGCGAGCAGCAGGCCGCCGAGCAAACAGGCGAGCAGCCATAGAACTTTTCTGTTTTGTTTCTGCATGAATGGAGCTCCCTTCACGAGTGTAGCTTCTATGGGCTTCCGGTTCCGGACTCGGACAACAGCTGTAGCGCCAGCACAATGCCGGCGATCATCGCGCCCGGCCAGAGAATCAACTGCGGTGAAACCTGCATATAGGCCTTGCCTTCGCTCAGCATCGCGCCCCACTCCGGAGCGGGCGGTTGTGCGCCGAGACCAAGAAACGACAATCCCGCGATACTGATGATGATCCGCCCGTAATCGAGCGTTGCAATCACCGCCACCGCCGGGGCGACCTCGGGCAGGATATGCCGGCGCAGCAGATCGAAAGAAGATGCCCCGGCGATACGGGAAGCCTGGACATAGGTCCGTTCGCGCAGACTCAGCGTCATGTTACGGACGAGCCGGGCGTAGCCGACCCAATGCACCAGGCAAATGGCCAATACTGCGTTTTCCAGTCCCGGCCCCAACACACCGGCGATTGCCAAAGCCAGAATAAGGCCTGGGAAGGCCATCACTCCTTCTAACAGCCGCTGTACCAGGTAATCGCAACGACCGCCGAAAAATCCGGCTACCAAGCCGATTATCGCACCGACCGACACGGTGG
>CAZOJA010000094.1:5782-6912 GCA_964579955.1 uncultured Veillonellaceae bacterium
GCGCCGTTTTTCCGCGCAAAGTCCTGCCCCATATCTCGATCAGTCCATTCGTCTGGCAGCTCATCGGTCACGCCCCTCTCCCAGGCGTAGCCTCGGATCCAGCCAAGAACAGACCAGATCGGTCGACAGGTTTACCAGCGTGTATAAAACCGCCATTACCAGGACATATCCCTGAATCAACGGGTAATCACGGTTAAAGATCGCATCCACCAACAACTTGCCCAATCCGGGCCAGGCGAACACCGTTTCGATCAGCACCGCGCCGCCCAGCATATGCCCGAACGTCGAACCAAACGAAGTGACGACGGGCAAAAGACTGATCGGCAGACTGTGGCGCAGCAGCACCTGCCAGGCCGTCAGACCCTTGGCCAAAGCAAATTCGGCGCAAGGACCGCGTCCATTCTCCAAAAGACTGCTGCACAACAGACGGCCATGCACCGCAGCCGCTGTAAAACCGAGCGAAACCGCCGGCAACAATAGTTGCGCCAGACTGCCCCGCCCCACAGCCGGCAGCCATTGCCACTGGACGGCAAACACAAACATCAGCAACAGTCCAAGCCAATAGGAAGGCAACGAAACCGCAACCAGGGCATAGGCTTTGCTGAATGCGTCGACCCAGCCACCCGGTCGATATGCCGCTGCCAACCCTAACGCGAAGGCAACCGTCAGGGCTATCAGCATCGCAGCCAGCGTCAGTTCCAACGTAGCCGGCAGGCGGCCCAGTATTTCGCCGAATACCGGCTCTTCGCTATAGTAGGAACGGCCGAGATCACCGAGACATATCCGTTGCAGCCAATGCAGGTATTGCATGACCAGTGGCTGGTCAAGACCGAGTTCCTGGCGAATCTGGCCGATTGCCTCACCGGTCGGGTCCTGGCCGCGTTGCTGCAGCAGCAACATTGCCGGGTCGCCGGGCGTCAGTTGCATAATAGCAAAGCTGACCAGGCTGATAACCAGCAAGGTCGGCAACAAACCGAACAAACGGACAGCGATGTGTCTTGCCAAACCGTTCAGACTCCCTTCCGATGTTGACGGACAGCGTCGGCGCAAAACAGAAACGGTACAAAACAACGAAAGCTTCTTGCCTTCAGCGGTTTCATACCGTACTTCACGTGAAATGGATTAACGGC
>CAZOJA010000094.1:7012-8296 GCA_964579955.1 uncultured Veillonellaceae bacterium
CTTGATATTCCTTATTATATTGGACCGGGCGTCAGTTCGCAACCCTATCGCCTACCACGACTCTGTGAAGCCGCAGCAGGTTGCCGCCAAAAAATCCTGCCAGATCCGCCGGAGTGAAACCACCCGCGAGCAGTGCCGCCCCCACGTCCGGCAACGCCGTTGACCGGCGAAACCAATCTGGCAAGCCGGCATCGATCTGGTCGGTGGCCCAACCGACATGCTCTGTTCCAACCCAGTCGGCCAGCCGCAACACGCTCTCGGTATATTCGGCAATCGTTCCGTAAGCGTAGGGCGGCGCCACTACCCAGGTTCCGATCACGCCGCCGGTATCCGAGATCACCCGGGCATGGTCGCGGCTGATAAAGCGCAAATGTTCATCCGTGTCGCTGCTGCGCATCATCGTGTGTGACAAAACCAGTGGAGCGCCTGCCAGTTCCGCCATCGCTACCGTTGCGGCAAACGAGGCATGGGCCACGTCGAGGAGCATTCCCAGCCGACTGACTTCCCGCACCATCTCGCGCCCCAATCCGCTTAACCCGCCCCAACGCGGCGGATCGGTCTGGTTGTCGCAGAACGCGCTCGGCAGGTAATGCGCCGGAGCAAACTTCGTGTGCCCGTCTTGCTTTAGCTCGGCCAGACGTCCCAAGTCATTCTCCGCCATGTAGCCGCCCTCGACTGACAAAAACAGTGCCAGCCTGCCGCGCTCGGCAATTGGCGCGACATCGCCCGCATGGATCGCCACCTCGAGCGGCAGCGTCTTCAGCATTTCCCTCAGTAGCGCCATCTGACGCTGGTATTCCTGCCATGCCTCATCAGCCAGAAAATCACGCGTTTTATTGCCGGGCGCCCCGAACTGGATCAGCGGCAAATCGACCGGTAGACCGAGGAAACAGCTTTTCAGCCCGACTGACAAGTGATCGAAGATGTTTTGTTTCAGTTTTTCGTCGCCGGGATAGCCGGCGATCTCGTTGGCAAACGAACCCCGATTCATCCCCTTGGCCTCCCACAACCCCAGATGGCTGTGCAAGTCGACCGTCAGTTGCTGCCGTAGGATCGTTGCCGCGATCTCGCGATTTTCCGCTGTAGTGGACATGTTTTCCCAAGCTCCTTTAATCCATCCGTATTGATTGGCAAACGACGACGTCGGTTTAATCGAAGACGTCATTTATCGAAAAACTTTTGCCGGGCAGTCAAACTATGTAAAGCCAACAACATTTTCCAACTGCAATCTTTGCTATATTGTATAGCAGCAGTGTCGCTCAGCGATACTAATGTCCGAAAACA
>CAZOJA010000095.1:0-8242 GCA_964579955.1 uncultured Veillonellaceae bacterium
CAGTTTGGCTGGGCAAATCAACACGGATGTTGATTTGAGGCCAGACACGGCGGATGAAGCGTTTCTGGCCGACCAGCAAAACCAGTCACAAATCGATGCGAATCAAGGCTGAAATCTTTAGCAATCGGAATTATTCTGCGCTTCCATATAAAACGCAAAAGGAAGATGATGCGGGCCTGTCCCGTTCATCTTCCTTTTTTATTGCATTTGCAGCCAGATTTACGTCACTATTATTCCGTTCGGCCCCTTCCCTTCCTGTCCACCGGTCTGTCCGCCCGGACCCGCGGCAGATTGAAACCGAAATGCAAACTGAGCAACCGGATCGTCACCGTGATCAGGCAGGCCAGATAAATTGCCATATCAACCGGCAACACCATCTGCAATCCATAAAAGCAGGCTGCGCCGATCGCCGCGGCCACCGCATAAATTTCCGTATGAAACACCAGCGGGATCTCGCGGACAAAAATATCCCGCAGCACGCCGCCACCGGTCCCGGTAACGACTCCCACCGTGATCACCAGTAACGCGCTGTCCTGGGCCAACGCCAGACTGGCGCCGGTCGCGGTGAACGCGCCGAGCCCCAGCGCGTCGCAAAAATTGAGCAGCCGCTGCTGCCGGGCGACTTGTTTGACGAACAACGACACCCCGCCGGCAACCGCCAGACTGATAAAGATGAACAGCGGATTGCGAAACGCCAGCGGAGGCACGTTGCCGATCAGGGTGTCGCGCAGGATGCCGCCCCCCACCGCCGTCGTGACAGCCAGCATCGCCACGCCGAAAATATCCAGCCGCTTCTTGATGCCGACCAACGCTCCGGCTGCGGCAAAGGCAACCGTACCAATGACTTCAAGCCCCGTCCAGAACACCGATGCGTCTCCTTCTTACCCTATCTATCCGTATCAGTTCTTCGCCACACAATACCCCTCGTGCTGCAACGCGGCCAGGATTTCGGCCGTATGCTCCTCGTCGCGGGTCTCCAGGCTGATCTGTACTTTGGCCTGTCCCAGCGGCACGTCATGCTGGATGCGATCGTGGTGCACGTACAATACGTTGCCCTTACAGGCGGCGATGCTGGCCAAGAGACGCTGCAGCGCGCCCGGCCGGTCAATCACGGTCGTGGTGATGATCGCGCGACGGCCGGCCTTGACCAGACCGCGTTCGATGATGCGGGCGATGAAATTCACGTCGATGTTGCCGCCGGAGATCAGGCAGGCCACCGGTCCCCGCAAAGGGATCTTGCCGTGCAACAGCGCCGCCAGCCCGATCGCGCCGGCGCCTTCGACCATCAGTTTGGCCCGTTCCAATAGCATCAGGATGGCAGCGGCGATCGCTTCGTCATCGATCGTGACAATGTCGTCCACCAGCTGCCGGATCACGGCAAACGTGGCGTCTCCCGGCGATTTGACCGCGATGCCGTCAGCGATGGTCGAGGCGACTGCCGTCGGCGTCAATACGCCGGCCTGTTTCGACCGGGCCATCGCATCGGCGCCTGCCGCCTGGACGCCGACGACCCGCACCTGCGGCGCCACCGCCTTGATGGCTGTCGCCACGCCGGCGATCAGCCCACCGCCACCGATCGGCACGACGACCGTGGCCAGTTCCGGCAATTCCTGCAGAATCTCCAGTCCGATCGTGCCCTGCCCCGCCATGACCTGGGCGTCATTGAAGGCGTGCACGAAGGTCAGCCCCTGTTCCTGCTCGAGTTGTTTCGCCCGGGCGAACGCTTCATCGTAGGAAGCGCCGGCCAGCACCACCTCGGCGCCATAGCCCCTGGTAGCGCTCACTTTCGCCAGCGGCGCCGTCTCCGGCATCACGATGACCGAGCGGATACCGGCATGGCTGGCCGCATAGGCGACGCCCTGCGCATGATTGCCGGCGGAAGCGGCGATGACGCCACGTTTTTTCTCCACCACATCCAGCAGCCGGATCTTGTTGTAAGCGCCGCGCAACTTGAACGAGCCGGTCTTTTGCAGATTTTCCAGCTTCAGATACACCGGCGCGCCGACCATCTGGGAAAACGTCGAACTGCGGTCGAGCGGCGTGCTGTGCGCTACGCCCTGCAAAGCGGCCGCGGCTTCACGGATCGTCTGAATCGACAAGCTGTTGTTCATGTTGACGACTCCTTCCGTTGCAAAAGATACAGTCCCAGCAAGATTCCGCCGCCACCCAGCGCCTGCCCCCAGCCGAAAGTCTCTCCCAGCAGCGCCACCGACAGCACGACGGTCAGCACCGGTTCCAGGTTCATCACGATGGACGCGGTGGAAGGCCCGACCCGTTTCATGCCGGCCATGAAGCAGACGATGCCGATAAAGTTGGCAAAGAAGCCGGTGCCGAGAATCGCCCCCCAGGCCAGCGGCGTCAGGTTCCACTGCAGGCTGCCGTCGATGCCGCCATAGGCAA
Source organism: uncultured Veillonellaceae bacterium (assembly GCA_964579955.1). Classification (GTDB taxonomy): domain Bacteria; phylum Bacillota; class Negativicutes; order UBA1444; family UBA1444; genus UBA1444. Next base: position 2,401 of record CAZOJA010000095.1, read on the forward strand.
AGAACGCCGCCGAAGTCGCCAGCGCCGACCAGCCGACCGTCAGGAGCGGCGACAGGTCGTTAACGATGGAATGGCTGAGCAGCACATGACAGGCCTGCATAAACGCCGCCGCAATGCCGGACAGCATTCCGGACAGGGAGACGACGCCCAGCGAAACACCCATGACTTGCAGCAATCCGGCAAAGCAGACGGCCAGCGCCGCCAGCCGGAACCGGCTCAATGACTCCCGCCCCAGTGCGATCGCCATCGCGGTGACCATCGCCGGATACAGGTAGAACACCAAACCGGTAAGCGCCGCCGGCAGCCGCTGCACCGAAACCGCATAAAAGACCGACACCGCGACATGCACCACCCCGCCGAGCAAAAATACCGGCCGCCACTGCGCCTGTGGCAAAGCAGGGCTCTTGCCGGATAACAGCAAGGCGGCGAAGCAGAACAGGGCGGAGAACAAAAAGCGAAACGCCAGCAACGTCGTCAAATGAACCCCGGCCAGGAAAGCCAGTTTCATGAAAATGGCCAGGGTGGAAAACGCGGCGGCGGCAACAACTAACAGAGTCAACCCAGAACCGGCCAAAATATCCGTCTCCTATTTCTTCAACGCCGCTTCGATCGCTTCGATGAATTTTGCCGGCGGCTGTGCGCCGACCAGCACTTTCCCGTTGATGACAAATACCGGCACCCCGTCGTATCTGGCCTGCTCAAACTCCTGCTTGTCGGCGGCGATTTTTTTGTAAACTTCAGGACTGCGGGCGTCCTTGTCCAACCGGGTCATATCGACGCCGAGACCCGCTGCCGTCTCTTTGAGAAAATCTTCTCCCTCACTCAGCCGGCGGGCCTGGGCGAACACGGCATCGTAAAACTGCCAGGCCTTGTCAGGGCTCTGCAGAGCGATCGCTTCGAAATACAGCGCCGCAGGCAGGGCCGCCGGATGGAACGGCAGCGGATAATGCTTGACCACCAGATTGACTTTTCCCTCGTATTTCGCCATCATCGCACTGACGGTGCGAGCGCCGTTCGAACAGTAAGGGCACTGGAAATCGGTGAATTCCACGATCGTCACCGGGGCGGCCGGATTGCCGCGCACGATGCGCCCTTCGGGTTTCGCCGACGCGCAGGCGGTGGTCGCCGCCAAAATCATCAATAACACCAATAAACTGAGCGATTTAACCCATTTCACTGTCAGTCCCTCCTCTTGCTTCCCATTCCAATCCGTTTAGCTGATAATCTCCCCTGCGCAAGCAACTCCCGGCCAGACGACCGGGAGCTGCAGCGACAATCCCTTCACTTCACGATTTCGGCGTCATCGGCGGCGAAAATCACTTCGCCGGGTTTCATTTTTTCAATCGCCGCCAGGGTTTCCACCCGGATGCCGCGCTTGCGGATGGCATCGCCGCCATGCTGGAAGCGTTTTTCAATCACGATCCCCGCGCCGGCCAGCTTGGCCCCGGCCTGTTCCACCAGGGAAATCAGTCCGTTCAGCGCCTCGCCGTGGGCGAGAAAATCATCGATGATCAGCACCACATCGCCGGCAGACAAATAGTCCCGCGCCACCGTGATCTCCAGATGCTCCTTGCGGGTGAAGGAAAACACCGGCGCCGCGTAGACATCGCCTTCCTGGGTCAGCGCCTGCTTCTTTTTGGCGAACACCACCGGCGCCTTCAAGGCCAGCGCCGCCGCCATCGCGACCGCGATCCCCGAAGCCTCGACCGTCAGCACTTTATTGACGCCTTCGTCCTGAAACCGACGGGCCAGTTCGCCGCCGATACGCAGGATGAATTCCGGGTCAATCTGATGATTGAGGAACGCATCCACTTTCAGGATATTGTTGCCGATAACCTGCCCATCGGCCAGAATTCTTTCCTGTAACTCTTTCACCGGCTTCTCCTTAATCAACTCATCAATTTTATCGTTGTTCCCGGTCATAGGGGATGCCGAGCGAACCGGGCGCCGCCAGACGGCCGCCGCGCCGCGCCATGACCATCGTCAGCACCGCGATCGTGAACAGATAGGGCAGCATCTGCAAAAAGAAATGCGAGACATGCACGCCGGCCGCCTGCAAATGGAAGCCGAGCGCATCGATGCCGCCGAACAGGTAGGAACCGACCAGCGCACGCCCCGGTTTCCAGAGGGCAAAGATGACCAGCGCCACCGCAATCCAGCCGCGACCCGCCGTCATGTTTTCCAGCCAGCTGGGCGCCGAAGCCAGCGACAGGTACGCACCGCCGGCGCCGCAAAGCATGCCGCCGACAATCACGTAGAAATAACGCAGCGAAAACACGGAGATGCCCAGGGAATCGGCAGCGCCCGGGTTCTCGCCGATCGCCTGCAGATACAGCCCGGCGCGGGTGCGGGTCAGAAAGAACCACAGCGCCAGCACCAAGAGCCAGCTGAGATAAATCAGCACATCATGCCGGAACAGAACCGGCCCGAGAAACGGAATATCGCCAAGCAGCGGCAGGGAGACGCTGCGGAAGGGGTCCGCCACCGGAATGCCGATGTAGCTTTTGCCCAGATAGCCGCTGAGTCCGGTGCCGAACAGGGTCAAGGCCAGTCCGCTGACCACCTGGTTGGCCCGCAGGGATACCGTCAGCACGGCATGGATCAGCCCCATCGCGCCGCCGGCCAGCATCGCCGCCGCAAACCCCAGCCAGCTGTTGCCGCTGACAATCGCCGTCATGAACCCGGAAACGGCCCCGATCAGCATCATGCCCTCCACGCCGAGGTTGGTTACGCCGGCCCGCTCGGTGATCAACTCCCCCAGCGCGGCGAACAGGATCGGCGTGCCGGCGATGACCGCCGAAGAGAGTATCGCGATGAAAAATGCCTGCTCCGCCATCACGCCGCCCCCTTTTGTCCAAAGACAATCTTGTACTGGGTCAGAAACTCGCCGCCGACCACAAAGAACAGCACCGCTCCCTGCAGCATCGCCGCCACCGAAGCCGGCACCCCCATCGTCTGGACAAAGAAGCCCCCGACCTGTAGCGCGCCGAACAGGATCGAAACCAGCAGAATCGCCGCCGGATTCAGCTTGCTCAGCCAGGCAACGATGATCGCCGTATAGCCATAACCGGGACTCAGGTTCGGTTGCAGCCGGCCGACGATGCCGCTGACTTCGGCCATGCCGGCCAGTCCGCAGACCGCGCCGGACAGCAGCATCACCCAGTAAATGTTGCGCCGGATGTTCATGCCGGCATAACGGGCCGCCTGCTCGCTTGCGCCGATGACCTTGATCTCAAAGCCCCAGCGCGATTTTTCAAACACGATCCAGAACACCGCCGCGAGCGCCACCGCAAGAATCAGCCCGACATGAATCCGCGAATCGCCAAAGGTCGGCAAGGCCGCCGATGCCGGGAACTTGGCGGTCAAGGGGAAGTTGAACCCTTTGGGGTCCTTCCACGGCCCGTAGACCAGAAAGTCCACCCACAGAATCGCCACATAGTTGAACATCAAGGTCGTGATGATCTCGTTGACTTTCCAGCGGGCCCGCAGCATCGCCGGCGCCAGTCCCCACAGACCGCCGCCGATGCAGCCAAGCAGCGCCATGCCCGGCAACATCAACAACATCGGCAGCTGTGGATAGGACAGCGGCAGATAGCTGGCGGCAAACGCCCCCATATAAAACTGGCCCTCAGCACCGATATTCCAGAGCTGCATGCGAAACGCCGCCGAGATTCCCAGCGCGCAAAGCATCAGCGGAATCGCCTTGACGACCGTTTCCGCCAATCCGTACTGCGAGCCGAGCGCGCCTTTGAACATGGCGGCATAGACTTCCAGCGGATCGCGCTCGGTCAGGGTCAAAAAGACCGCACCGACGACAAAAGCCGCCAGGATCGAAACCAACGGCACGATGACATTCATCGCGGTGGAAGGGTTCAACCGTTTTTCCAGTTTAACGGCCATCGCCATGAATGCGTTCCTCCTTTGGTCTGAACAGTCCCATCATTAACAGCCCCACTTCTTCCAGATCGACTTCCTCGATCGGGAAATTGCCGACGATCTGGCCGCCAAACATGACGCCGACCCGGTCCGAAAGTTTCATCAGTTCGTCGAGGTCTTCCGATATCAACAGGATGGCTGCACCCTGGTCCCGCAATTCCCGCAGCAGATTGTGAATGGCCTCGGTGGCTCCCACATCCAGGCCGCGCGCCGGATAGACGACGATGATCAGCTTGGGCTGTTCGGAGATTTCCCGGGCCAGCAGCAGTTTCTGCAGATTGCCGCCGGACATGGAGCGAACCGGCTGTGACAGCCCGGCCAGTTTCACGTTGTATTGCTGGACGATCGCCGCCGTCTTCGCTTCCGCCGCTTTGCGGTTGATCAGCCAGCCATGCGAGAATTCCGGCTGGGTATAGCTCTTCAGCAGCATGTTCTCGACAGCATCCAGACTCGGCACCAAGCCCATGCCCAGACGATCTTCCGGCACATAGCTGATGCCTCTGTGAATCAGTTCCGCCGGCGACATGCCGGTCACATCCTCGCCCAAATAGCGGATCGTCCCGGCCTCGGCCCTGCGCAGTCCGGTCAGCACTTCCGCCAGTTCTTTCTGTCCGTTGCCGGCCACGCCGGCGATGCCGAAAATCTGCCCGGCCCGCAGCGACAAAGCGCAATCGGACAGCCCCGGCCTCCCCGAGTCATTGAGCGCGACGACATTGCTCATGCTGAGGATTTCGTCACCGCAGCCGCCAGTGGCGCAACGCTCGGCGTTCAATACGATCTCGCGGCCTACCATCAGCCAGACCAGTTCCTGCGCGTGGACGTCGCGGCACAGCATCGAGCCGCTGACCTTGCCGCCGCGCAATACCGTGACCCGGTCGGCGACCTCCTGGACCTCGTTCATTTTATGCGTGATAAAGACAACCGCGCAACCCGCGGCCGCCATCTTCTTCATATTTACAAACAGTTCCGCCGTTTCCTGCGGCGTCAGCACCGCCGTCGGCTCGTCGAGAATCAGCACCCGGGAGCCCCGGTACAGCATGCGGACGATTTCGACCCGCTGCTTTTCGCCGACCGATAGTTGCCAGATCGGCGCATCCGGGTTGACCGCCAGGCCGAATCGGGTTTCAAAGCCTTTGATTTCCTGGCGGATCGCCGCATCCGACAACAGGAACGCCCCGTCTTTTTCGCCCAGTTGGATGTTCTGCGCCACCGTGAACGGTTCCACCAGCTTAAAATGCTGATGCACCATGCCAATCCCCTTGTTGATCGCATCGCGCGGCGAACCGAACGCGGCCGGCTCGCCATCGATCAAGATTTCTCCCGCATCCGGCTTATATAAGCCGGACAGGATCGACATGATCGTGCTCTTGCCGGACCCGTTCTCCCCCAACAAGGCGTGAATCTCACCCGCGAACAGGTCAAGGTCCACCTGGTCGTTAGCCACCACGCCGGGAAATTTTTTGACTATGCCCCGCATCTGCACCAGCGGTTGTTTCATCACTCAGCTCTCTCCAGAAAGGCGAAGCGCCGGAAGTTATCCTTCCGGCTCTTGCCATTAATTTTTTCTATTATATCACTATCGCAAACCGTCAATCCAGAGTTATTTGGGAATGGTTCCGTCCACGCCCTCGACAAACCAGTTGAAGCCGAGCATATCCGCATCGGACATCTTTTGACCGGCGGCGATTTTCACAGCGCCGGACTGGTCTTTAACCGGTCCCCAGAAAACATCCCAGCTGCCGTCGACGATTTTCTTCTTCGCGTCGGCGATCAGTTTCTTGGTATCGTCGGTCACCATCGGACCGTACGGAGCCAGGTCAACAACCTCTTCCTTCATCGAACCCCAGTACTGGTCGTTTTTCCAGGTCTTGTTCTTGACGCCTTCCACCACTTTCACGTAGTAGGG
>CAZOJA010000096.1:0-8211 GCA_964579955.1 uncultured Veillonellaceae bacterium
CAGCAGTTGCGCTGAGTGCCACGAACTCAAGCGAACTGGTGGAGCAGGCAACAAATCTTGCCCGGACGCTTCCGGGAGTAACTGAGGTTGTGCCGGAAGCTGATTTTGGTGCGTCGGAAGACGTGACGCTGATGATCGAGCGAGTGCAGGCGCGGGGCGGCAAAGCGATGTTCGCGCTTTTTGGCACACCGACCTATGGTGGACACCATAATGCGGCTTTTGATGTAGATGAAAACGTAATGAATAATGCAGCGGGATTTTTGGTGAAAATGTATGAAACAGTGACTGCCTGATGAAAGATCTTTCATCGTATGGAGAACATGATTCCGCAAAGACTATATGATATGCGCCCAAGGAATCGATTTGGCCAGGAAACGGCGGACCTCTTCGGCTCCAATCATGATAAATGGACACAGTAATAATAGTTTCAGGTCATCCAGAGTCAGCGGCGTTGTCATAAAAACCGCCGTCAAAAAAGGCCAGTACAAAATCAGCGTCAAGACTGAAATTTCGCTCGCGACTCCGGCTAGAAACAATTTGTTTTCCCACAGGGACATTTGCCAAAAAGGGAGCCGGTCGGATCGACAAACAAACAGATTTCCGACCTGACAGGCCACGATGGTTGCTAACGCCATGCTGGTCGAGTGCTGATACATGTAGGTCACGCTCTTGTCAGCGGAATTGCTTAAGATTGAGGCAGTCAGACCTTGTATGTCGGAAAACTTGTAACCGTAACTCTCCCAGACCATGAAGAAGGCCCCGAGCGATAAAATGGCCTCCACGATTCCCAAAAAGCTGTAAGAACGGAGTAGCAACGACCGGTCCAGCAGGTTTTGCCGGTAATCGGACGGCTTTCTTTTCATTACGCCTTGTTCCGGATGTTCAGCCCCTAACGCCATTGCCGGGAGCATGTCGGTTCCGATATCGATTGCCAGAATCTGCAATATATTGAGCGCTGGCGGAATTCGCGCAAAGACCATGGCAAGATACGGGACGATTTCGGGAATATTGGATGCCAGGACGTAAGTCATAAATTTACGGATATTGTCGTAAATCGCCCGTCCCTGTTCGATTGCCTTGATAATCGTGGCGAAATGATCATCCAACAGCACAATGTCGGCCACTTCCCGGGCTACATCGGTTCCCCCTCGCCCCATGGCGATTCCGACATGAGCCGACTTCAAAGCAGGGGCATCATTGACTCCGTCGCCCGTTACTGCCACAATTTCGCCTAAGGCCTTATATCCTTCAACAATCCGGAGTTTGTGTTCCGGATTGACCCGGGAAAACAACAGCGGTATCTCTTGGCTCAATAGTTTGTGCAACTGCGCTTCAGGCATCGCATCAACTTCTGTTCCTGTGACTACTGCGACCCGGTCTTTTACAAGATTTATCTGTCTGGCGATTGCTTCCGCCGTCACTCCGTAGTCGCCGGTGATCATCGTGACACGGATTCCGGCCAACCGGCACAATTCCATCGCTTCTGACACCTCCGGCCTCGGTGGATCAATCATTCCGACCAGGCCGACAAAAATAAGTTGTTGCTCCGGAGGCTCCAAGACGTCCATGTTCCGATAAGCCAGAGCCAGCACCCGATGCCCTTCCCTGGCCATGTCATCGTTCTTTGTGGCGATTTCCTGACGGTCGACATCAGACAGAGCGATCACCTGTCCGGCCTGTAACTGGAAACTGCATTTTCGCAGCAATTCCAACGGAGACCCCTTGACCATAGTGATGGTTTGGCCTCGTTCAAACCATGGGCTGGACAGATTTACATCAATCGTGGTCATCATCCGCCGTTCGGAGCTAAACGGAATGACCTGCTGCCGCCGGAAACCGTCCCTGATCGACTCGATTTTTTGGCCGACTTTGACTGCGGCTACCAACAAAGCGGCTTCAGTAGGGTCGCCGATGATCTTCCAAGTACCGATATGTTCGGGATCCTCAACCAGATTCGATTCGGAGCATACTGTGCCGATCGTCAACAGCAGACTCACCTGAGCTTCGATTGCCGGGGCGGAAAAATGAATGATGCCGGCTTTGTCATAGCCGGCACCTTCTACCCAGGCGTCGCCGCCCGGCACCCATATTTTTTTCACAGTCATTTTATTGAGGGTCAATGTTCCAGTTTTATCAGTACAGATAACGCTAGTCGCACAAATTGCCTCCACCGCTGACAACCGCCGGACTAAAGCGTTTTGTCCGGCCATTCGTTGCACGCCTACAGCTAGCGAAAGACTCACTGTGGGCAACAGTCCTTCCGGGACATTCGCAACAATAATGCCGATAGCAAAGATTAAGCTTTCCCGCACGCCGATTCCCATCCACCAAATGGCAAGGAGAAAGACAGCTCCCCCCATCAATACGGCTATTGTGGTAATCAGCCTGACAATATGCTGAACCTGAAGTTCCAGTGTGCTCTTCTCACGTTCGACGGTCGCGGTCAGCTTTGCTACCTTGCCCAGCTCGGTCTGCCTGCCGATGGCATATATTACGGCAACGCCCTGTCCGGCCGTAGCCGTTGTCCCGGCAAGGATCAGGTTTTCGCTCTGACTGGGAGGTCGTCCGGTTTCGGTCGGAGTGTCCACCCTCTCCACCGGCAAAGACTCGCCGGTAAGCAAGGAGATGTCGACGCTCAAGTCCTCGGCTTCGATCAACCTGGCATCAGCCGGAATATGGTCGCCTGCCTCGATGAACAGGACATCGCCGGGAACCAAGCTTTCAGCCTGCACAAATTCGATGCGTCCCTGACGAAAAACTTTGGCTTTGCGGGGCAACAGATCCGCCAGTTTGGACAAAGCTTGTTCTGCCTTGTATTCTTGCCAAAAACTGAATAGGGCATTGATCAACACAATCGACCAGGTTGCCACTCCCAGTTCAGGCATATCAATAAAAAAGGCCATTGCACCCGCAGCCCACAGCAGCAGTGCCATAAAATGGACAAGCTGATTGCATAATAATCGCCACAGAGGGACGAGCGCTGGTTTGGGCAGTGCGTTACGCCCATATATTCGCCTGCGGCGGTCGGCTTCCTCCGCGGATAGTCCGGCCGCAGTAACTTCAAACAGCTCCAATACCTGCCCGGTATCGAGCGCAGGCAGTCGATTGACAGCGTTTTGATCCATCCTGACGTTCCCTTCTTTACCTCAAGATGACCGCAACTACTATTTATCTATTGATTCATTTATTTTTATTCGCCAGGAGCCACTCGATTCCTGCTCACGCAACAATTCTCGCTTGCGAGGCGAGCCGCAGGGAAAGTGAGTTTTTGTGGCGAAACCCAAAGACATGGAAAAGTGACAGTCGATAAACCGATCCAAACGGTGCCGAGCGAACTCGACTTCCATTACAAGGAGGCTTAAACAATGGAAAGAATGATCAGTCAACAGGTAAGGGGATATAGAACCCAGGATGGAGCAGGCGTAAGCTTGGTGAGAGTATTGGGAAACAGAACGGTGCAGGAATTCGACCCCATATTGTTGCTGGATTCATTTGACAGTACAAATCCCGATGATTACGTCGCGGGTTTTCCCATGCATCCCCACAGGGGCATTGAGACAATAAGTTATGTGTATCGTGGTTTTATGACCCACAAGGATAGTTTGGGCAATGAGGATACGATCGGTGATGGTGAAGTGCAATGGATGACGGCGGGTTCCGGAATCATGCATGAAGAAAAGCTGCCAGCTGCCGAGCGGATGCTGGGTGTGCAGCTGTGGTTAAATCTTCCGGCAAAAGATAAAATGGCACCACCAGCGTATCACAGTATCAAAAATGCGGAAATCGAAGAGTTTGATTTGCAGAATGGCAAACTGCGGCTGCTTGCCGGTGAATTTGCCGGCAGAAAAGGATATATGGGCAAGTACTTGCCATTGGATTATTATGATATACATCTCAACCCTGGCGCATCTACTACGATTCGCACGCCTGTTGAGCGATCGGTCATATTGTTTACCCTCTTAGGGGATGCTTATATTGGCGGCGAACTTGTAAAAGAAAAGACGGCGGTTAAATGTGCTTCCGGCGATCATGTGCGAATTATGGCCACAGATAAGAAGGCCCAGGTATTGTTTGTGAGCTCTCAAAAGTTGGCTGAGCCGGTTGCTTGGGGTGGGCCTATAGTAATGAATACGAAGGAAGAACTGAATAAAGCATTCGATGATATAAAGCAGGGAACCTTCCTGCAAAACAAGATTTCTTACGACGGATGATATTCAAACTTATGCTTTCGTTGGCCAACGCAATTACATTTGCCAGAATCTTTCTGGTCTTGTCGCTGTTTTTTGTAGAACCCCTCAGCATCCTGTTTTATGCGATCTATCTTGCTTGTGGAATCAGTGATGTTCTAGATGGATACATCGCGAGAAAAAGCTGCACTGCAAGCAAGCTCGGGGGCAAGCTCGATTCGGCGGCTGATTTGATGATGACGTTGGTCGTTGGATTTCTGATCTATCCTTTCATTTGGCCAGGGCTGGGGCCTGAAATTGTGGTTTGGATCATAATAATCAGCTTGATCAGGCTATTATCGCTGTGTGTTGTCTATGCAAAATATAAAACATTGGAGATTCTTCACACCTATGGAAATAAAGCAACCGGCATTTTGTTATTTGCACTGCCGTTCTTTTTGCCACTTGGTCATGTAACCGCGTTTTCCTATATCATTTGTCTGGTTGCCAGCCTATCGGCGATCGAAGAGTTTTGGATCCATCTATCGTCCCGCTCGTTACAGACTGAGAAAAAAAGCATTTTCCTGGGTTAAGCCCGGAAAATGCTTTTTGGTGTTGTGATTTCCTGACGGCAGTTTGTCAACAACTGCCACAGGCTGGCGGTGGCAAACAGTGCAGCGCCCGCCGTCGCAAGCGGATGAGCCCAAAAGACTTCTTTCTCGGTCCAATGGCTTGCAATCCAATAGGCCAGCGGCAGACGCAACCCGAACAAATAGATTGCCGAGTACAGTGTCATGTACACCGGTCGCTTCAGCCCCTGGGCAATGCCGGTCATCGCCATACTCACCGGCATGAACAGCAGGGTGAGCCCGGAAGCCTTCATGGCCAGGGTGCCCAGAGATTTTAACTCCGGTGTCGGTTGGAATAAAACCATCCATGTTTCGGAAAACTCAATGAACAGGAACGCGACGACAGCGAAGAAGGCCCAGGCGAATTTTAGGAAAAATATCAGACCGGCCTTGATTCGCTGGTAATCTCGCCGACCGTGGTTGAAGCTGGTGAACACCGCCAGCGCATTGAACAGCCCCATGGCCGGCAACGTGATCATCAGTTCGGTGCGGGACATCAGATTCCATGCCCCGACGGCCACCGGCCCGAACTGAATCAGGATCATATTCAAAAGAATCAACGCCAGCGGACTGACAAGAAAGGCCATCGCCACAAAAGCACCTTGGCTGCCGATAAGATAGGCTTGCCGGATAAATCCTTTGTGTGGTTTCCATACGAGGCTGGCGGATTGCCGCTGCAAAAAATAATGGAGATAAGCCGCACATACCAATTGGGACACAAAGGTGGCGGCTGATGCTCCGGCCGTTCCCCAGCCGAACACGAAGATGAATAGTGGATCAAGCGCCAGATTGAGGCCGTTGCCCCACAACATTCCCTTCATTGGTGTGATTGTGTCACCGCGTGCTGTGAATACGGCCTCGCCGGCCATTACATAACCCATTACCGGGAACCCTGCCACCAACCAAAAAACATAACCGACGCCTTGACTGGCAACTTCCGTTCCTGTCCCCATCAGCGAAAAAAAACGCTGGGATATCTGGGGCAGCAGCAATGGCAGAAAACAGGCCATGACGCAAAGCATCAGCGGCAACATCGCGTCAGCGGTGCGTTTGAACTCTGGCTCATCAGCGGCGCCCCGTGCATGACTCATCAATACCATCGACCCCATCGCGACTCCCTTGGCGAGAGACATTGCCAGATAATTCAGAGGCAATGCCATGGAGACCGCTGCCAGCGGGATATCGCCGAGCCAGGAAACGTAAACGGTATTGACGTAAACGTACAGGTTCTGAAAAAACAAAGAGACCATCATTGGCAAGGCAAGGCGGAGAAGTACCGACGATACTTTTCCCTGCGCCATATCGGGAGGTTGCTTCATAAAATTTCCACTCCTCCCCTTCTATGTTCGTCAGTCCATGCCATTCTCCTGCATATGGGCAAAAGGAAGCCGTGCCCCGGCACGGGGACGGCAATCCGGCAGGGATATTGCTTTGCCATGCAGAATTAATTACCCAATGATAAAGTAATCTCAGAAGGTGACTAGTATGGATTGGGCAGAAAAAGTTGTGCTGGTAACAGGCGGTGCCAACGGGATTGGCAAGGCAATCTGCGAAGCATTTTTGGGAGTGGGCGCAACCGTCATTATTGCCGATATTGATGAAAAGACAGGCAAGGCTGTTGCCGGGGACTGGAAACAACAGAATTACAAGGCTGTCTTCTATAAAATCGATTTGATGGATGTCTTGGCGACAAGAACTATGTTTGCGGACATGGTCCAGGCGCATGGAAAAATCGATGTTTTGGTGAATAATGCAGGGAAAGGCATTTTCAAGCCCCTGCAGGAACTGACGATAGAGGAGTGGGACGAGGTGATTCAGCTCAACCTTCGTGCCGCCTTTGTGACTTCGCAGGAGTATGCAAAGTACCACGAACCTAACCGTTACGGCAGGATCATCAACATTGCCTCCACCCGCTATTTGATGTCGGAACCCAATTCGGAGGCGTATGCGGCATCTAAAGGAGGGATTGTTTCCTTGACGCATGCGCTGGCGCTTTCGCTCAGTGCGGAACGCATGACCGTTAACGCAGTAAGTCCAGGCTGGATTGAGAATAATCACTACGAGGGATTACGTGCGTTGGATCACGCACAACATCCGGCGAAGCGGGTCGGAAAGCCGGCGGATATTGCAAGTGCGTGCCTGTTTTTGGCCGATGAAGCCAATGAGTTTTTAACGGGTCAAAATATTGTCATTGATGGCGGGATGACGAAAAAAATGATTTATGTTGAATGAAGCTGGATGAAGCGCTGAAGATTCAGCTGTCCATAACGGCTTAGCTGATTATTTTGTTCTTTTTGGCCTCGTACATCCTTTGGTCGATGTGTCGGAAAAACTCGTCGGCGGTCATCTTGCTCTCGCTGTCATACGCTGCGTATCCCATGGAAAATTCAATTTCATAGGGCTTCCCGTTCTCCCGATTAAACCGTTCCGCGCTTTTTTGCAGGCGCAGTGCTGTCTGGGACAGTAGATTCGGATCATTGATGTCGAGGATGATCATAAACTCGTCGCCGCCATAGCGGGCAATAAAGTCGTCTTGCCGCAGACTGCCGGAAATGATCTGGGCGGCTGCCTTTAGCGCTTCGTCGCCTATGTCGTGCCCGAAGCGGTCGTTGATGGTCTTGAAATTGTTCAAGTCGATCAAAATGGCCGAGAAGGAAAGCGTTTTGCTGCTGTTGTGGATTTTGGCCTTGATGTACCCGTCCAACTGTCGCCGATTATAGGTTTGCGTTAGATAATCCGTGCCGAGGCTGCGGTTTTGGATATTAAAATAAACAATTAATACGGAGAGCATCATACCGGACCAGTTGTATGAGACGCCGTAATGGATCATCTGAATCGATGTGCCGATCGAAACAGGGATGAAAAAAAGCAACAGCGAGTAAAAGTAACGTTTTTCCAAGTTGGTCCGGTTGCGTAACACGAACTGAAAGGCGTAAATGACAAGAATATAACAAAAAGCTGCGTGGACGGCAAAATAGGGGCCTCGATGATAGACATTCTCCCCGTCGATGAAAAAGAACCAGCCGAAGTACAAGCTCAAAAGCGAGAAAATAGCATTGATAAGCCACAGATAGAATAGGTTTTGGGTTAGTGTCTTGATTTTCTCCTGGTTATGGTGGACTTGGTAATTGGTGTAGAGGATCCAGATCATCGGCGGAACCGGTTCTAAAACATATAGCGCCAGGTTGGAGTATTGGTTCAGCCAGTAGTAGGTTTGGCCAGGCAGGCCATTGAAGGACCAACCCAATATGTCGATGACGATCATGGTCATATTGCTGACCAATAGCAACATGAACAAGCGGTACTGCAAAAAGATTTTTTCAGACCGGCTGTAGGCGTTGATATAGATACAGAGTAAAACAATGAAGGACAATACGCTGGAATCGAGTGTCTTCAAATATGGCATCGGTTACCTC
>CAZOJA010000097.1:0-8136 GCA_964579955.1 uncultured Veillonellaceae bacterium
ACACATAGAGGCACACTCTTTCCCTACACGACGCTCTTCCGATCTCCTTCGCTCATTTTCCCACCCCCAGCCTGCGGACCAGTTCCGAAGCCAAATCGCTGAACTGGGTTACGGTTCGGCTGCGCCAGCGGAGGTTTCTGACTGGCAAATTTTGGTTGTGTGAGTTTGGTATGGCTGAGTCGATGGAAACCGTTGTGTCGAACATGCTTTTGCCAAGGATGCTGCGGCACTTCGCCAACGTGTCGGAGGTCAAGTTGCGGCGAAGGTCAATTTTGTTGAATGCAACGCCCAAGATGCGAAGGTCCGGTTGGAGCGTTTTTTTGATTGCATTTAGGTCTCTGATGAGTTGGGAAATGTTTTTGACGCTGAGAAATTCAGGTTCCGAAACAATGAGCGCTCCGTCGGATGCGGCCAGACCGGCAAGAGCTGCTTCGTGCAGGGACGGCGGATGGTCGATCAGGGCAAAGTCCATTTTCTTGGCGGCGAAGTGCTTTACTACGGGGAGCAACGCGCCCACACTTCCCGCAAAATCGAAGCTGGCAATGTCTTTGCTGCCGGGAACAAGGAAGAGGTTGTCGTTGATGCGGACGACAGCTTCGCTGATCCGGCATTTTTTCTGAAGAACATCCAGTATGTCGGGTCCAGAGAAGTTTGCGGGACGGTAGATGGCTGTTAAGTCGGATTGAGCGTCTAGGTCCAGCATGAGTACCTTTTTGCCTCGGTAGGCCAACTCGTAAGCGATGTTGGCGGTCAGCGTTGTTTTGCCTGTGCCGCCCTTCTTGTTGCAAATACTTATTGTGTGCATGTTACTTTTCCCCTTCCGAAACTTATTCGGGTGCAGACGGAAACGGCTACGTTTGCAACGCCGTCTACGTCTACCCTTATATTTTTGTTCGGAAAGTTGGCGGGCAATCGGGCTATTTTGGGGAAACGGAGAAGAGGAGCGGCTTGCGCCCGCCTTCCCGCAGAATTCAATGCACTTCACGGCGCAGGACAGAGATAGACCCGGCGGAAGGTTCAATGCCTCAGCCGGGTCTGCTATTTTACTCCTATACGCTTATTTCAATAGAGTACCTGCATCTCACCGCTACAATATATTGAGACTTTTTAAGATGTCGGTCGAGATAGCTCGTGCTTTGACACCAGAGGCTCCATCAACAGCTTCAAGATTGGTCGCGAAATAATACCGGCGGTTATCTTTTTCCAACACGCCAACAAACCATCCTACGGAGTATACTCCTTCGACGCTGCCAGCACCGGTCTTCCCAGAGAAAACAACATCATTCTCATCCGATTGGATGATGATTTTCCGAACTATGGCCATATTTGCTGTAGAGAAAGGTAACTGGTCATGGTAGAGACGGCGAAGCAGTTCCACTTGTTCCTTTGCCGAAATTTTCAAGGAGGAGCGTAGCCAGAATTGGGTTATTCCACCAGAAATATCACGATTACCATAAGGGATAGCGTCGATATATTTTTGCATACGTTCCGGCCCTATTCGTGAGGCAATTTCTTGATAATACCAGACAACGGAATTTTTGATGCCAGAAGCCATCGTATGATCTTGATTCCAAATCGGAAGGAATCTTTGTTGCCCGTCCCAAGGTAGCACCATGTTTTCATCTGGTGCGACACCTGTTTCCAACGCAATCAGCGAATTGTATATCTTGAATGTGGAACAAGGAGTGAGACGTTTCTCGCTTTGCACCTGATTGAAGATCGAGTATTGGTCAGCCTTCTCATCATACAGCACAAACGTTCCTTGAAAACCTGTGAAGAAGGGTGCCACTTTGTCAAGTTGTTGCGTTGGTGCCGCCTGCAAGTGATGCACCGAAAATAAAAAGACAATACAAAATACTAGACAAACACGTCGAAGAATCAAGACTAATACCTCCTCTAAACATAGTATGATAATTTTACCATACTGCATTCTTGATTTCAAAGCCTTTATTATTACAGAGTGTGCGTGCAGTAAATTCCGGCAATTTCCTATTCTCTTTAGTATGGGTATCAGTCATATTATTGGGTGGATATGATGGGTCGCGGATCGCCTCCACCACTCAAAACCACAACCGGAAACTGAAACTCGACTACTATTTTTTCTTGGTATGCAACAATTCGTTTGACGTATGCCCGGATAAAGTCCTTCAGCTCCGGTCCACTCAACCGCATTAGCTGCGACTTCGCAGCAATCACTAACTGTTTCAGAGATTCTTCTGAGACAGTTTTTTGTTGCCGTTTTTCTTCTATCTCTTGGATTCTGGCACCCAACTTCGTTTTTTCATCTTCCAGAGCATTGAACTTTTTCAGCATCGTTTCATGTTTGAAACCGTTGGCAATGGCATCAACAATATGTTCCATCTGCTTCAGAACATTGGTCTGTTCAATCTTAGCGGCCTCCAATTGTCGATTTAGCTGATCACACGAACTGGCAATACGTTGGTTGACGCTTGCGATTACCGAAGATATCGTTTTTTCGTTAAAAAAAACATCTTCAAGAGAATGCATTACATATTCTTCCAGATATTCTTTCCGAACGTCAATGTTAGTGCAACGGTTGGTTCTATCTTTGTTCGAACACCGGTATGTCACATAGAGCCTCTTATTTCTGCCGGAAAAAACCCGGTTCCCAACCATCGTGTGTGACAAGCCATTCTTCAAGCATTCCCCGCAGACGATAAGACCGCTCAGTAAATAGTTTTCTTTTGCTTTGTAGCTGCCGGGAGTTCTTTTGTTGCCGGTGATTTTTGTCTGGACGGCATTGAATGTTTCTTCATCAACAATAGCTGGCATGCCGCCTGGAATGCGAATAACGGATTCTATCGACTTTGCTTTTCGATTGTTTCGCTTGCCATCGGCATCTTTTGCAGCAGCCCGGTTAAAAACATAAACACCCGAATACTTCTCGTTGACAAGAATGTCATGGATGGAGTTTTTTCCGAATGACTTTCCAAGCTTTGTCTTATAGGAGCCAGCATTAAGTTCGCGCATTATGGTATCATACCCAGCGCCTGAAACATAACGATCAAAAATCAACGTGACAGCTTCTGCCTCACGTTGATTGATGACATATTTTTTTGTTGCCGGATCAACGTCGTAACCGAGTGGCGGCTTCCCGCCAGTATGCATGCAATTATATGCGTTTTCAAGCATGCCTTTCATAACTTCCAATGACAAATTGTCCGAATGAAATTGAGCAACACCTTCAATGACTGTTTCAAGTAATGCATCAGACGGCGAATCACCTAAAGGTTCACTAACACTTATGATGCGAATCCCTGCTCGTTTCAGCTCACGCTTGTAAAGAACTGAATCAAATTTATCACGGCTAAATCGGTCGAACTTGTGGATCAATAGAACTCCATACTTTTTGGCTTTGGCATCCTGAATCATGGATTGAAATTCAGGTCGTTGAGAATTTGTTCCCGTTTTAGCGCGGTCTGCATAGATCCTCGTTATTGTCAGACCGTGCTGGTCGGCATATCCACGACAGGCTCGAACTTGTGCGTCAATCGATTCTTCTCTTTGATTATCGGACGAAAACCGTGCATAGACGACAGCTGTTGTATCGTTCACGATACGAACATCTCCTTCCCTGAAGACTCAGCCTCTGCCATCCCATCTTCACATATCCGGGCCAACAGGTTCACATATGGCTCCAATCCAACTCTGCACCTTGGTGCTGTTTCGCCACAATCATCAGCCTCTATGAACATTTTTTTTTGCTTAGCATACTTCTTTGCCCGGAGACTCAGCTGGTCGATGGATATGGCAACACAAACAATACTTCCTGAATCCTTGGTCGCTTTATTGATCTGCGCTTCCTTGTCGTTGATATGTTGCTGCGATGATTTCTCTAACACCAAATACAATCTCTCCTTTGAATATTGCTGCGGTTAGCCTGCTGACAATTCTTCCTTGTCTTCTTCGTCGTGATCGTCCTCTTTTGAATTCGCGGCAATTCGTTCTTCGATATACCTAGCGATTGTTCCTTCCAGTGGACTCCGCAACATAGCGGCTTGCACCCTCGCCTCATTCTGCTGTGCAAAAAAAGCATCGACGATCATTCGCATGCTGGGATTAGTATTGCCGAATGACTGGATTATCGCCATAAGGGCCAAGCCCTGCGTTGGATTCAAGAAAGTCTTATCAGTTTCCCAGTTGTTTACGGTCTGGCGAGATACGCCCAGCGTCGATGCAAGATCCTTTTGACTCAGTTTCGCCGCCTTGCGGATGACTGGCAAGTTTTGCTGCAGGGACCGCAACATCGCATCATCTTTTTTTCCTCTGGTATTGCCCATAGCCTTTCACCTCCTTCTGTCCTGTCAAGCATACCACAATATAGGTCAATATGTCAAATCATTTTACTTTTAGTCGCATATTCTTGACAGGACAGGGAGCATGTTTTTTACATGGCGAGCAGCGTGTTGATGAGTGAACTTGCTTCCGTCTTGGTCAGATCGCTGCCTCGATTATGTCCGACTTGTTTTATTAATAGCTCTTCAACTTGTTCTGACTCCAGCGCTTTTTTTGCAGTCAACGCGAATATCATTCGCTTCTGTTTGTCTGTCATCGGCGTAAGCGATGCAGTATGTTTAAAAGGGGCCTGGATACTCGCCGGAGCGGTTGTTGCCGGTCCCGGTTTTGGTACCGGCTGCGACACGCCTGCAAGCACCGGTACAGTTTGATGCTGAACAGTCGGTTGAAGCCCCAAGGCTCTGATCATCTCTTGTATCCGTTTCATCTGGGATTGCGCTTTATCAAGCGATAGCGTGAATGTCAGAACGACCGTCAGCGACGGTAGAATCAGATCGGTTTCAGTTCCTTCTGCAACCGCATTTGTATGGAGCTGCAAGGGTTCTGATGTTTTAGGAGTCATTTTCTTTGACAGAGTTTCCTTCAGTTTGGCGTTGTTCAACATAAATTTTTGGGCGGCTATCGATCAGAGCCGCCCATCCTCCTTTACAATTTGATATAATATTTCTGATACTATTTACCTTCAGAAATGGAAAACCGGCGCGTCGTGGAAGTTGTGGAGAACTTCTCGAACAGCGCCGGTTCTTCTTTTTTCAGTCTCGCCGAATCAATCCGGGTTGACTGAACCGTTTTCCATATGGCCTGTCCGCCGCTTGGACTGGTTCCTTTTTCATGATCCTTCATCACCTCCTTGATCCGGTTTTCCGCCAGCCGCTTGCGTTCAGTGGCGGCTTCTTCCTCCGCTTTCGCCCGAATGTAATCCCGTATCCAGCTGTCCGCGTCCACGGGAAGGATCATCGGCGCAGCATTGGATGACAAAGGATACTTGCGGGATAGCAGTTCTGTGCAAGCAACGCTTCCATCTATAGGCGGCGGTGTCCGAGTCAAAACATATTGCCAGAACCTTTGTTCCAACTGAACCAGGCTGGCAATGAGTTCGTCATCTCTGTCCACAGTGATCCAGTGCAGCTTGTTGCCGCCGATTAAAACGCAGATCACTGCATAGGATAGACCGGTGATCGCCATGTAATGAGACAGTTGCAGCATGTAAGCATCCGGGCAGCGCTCTTCGGCCCACTCGTCCTGTTTGAAAGCCGAGGCCGTCTTGCTCTCGAAGATACCGGTTCCCCGTTGTGGGTCTTCAATTATCCCGTCGAGATCGGCCCTCATCCACGGCCAGTTCACCGCCTGCAACATCGAGCGCATGGGCGTGACGTTTTTTCCGGTGCGCCGGACAAACTCTTTGGTGATGATCGGCTCCATGAGCCGGCCCCAGATCATCGCTTCGTTTTCCTGAGTCGGTTGTCTCTGGCCGGAAACCTTCTCCTGCCAGAGTTCCAATGCGGATTTCCAGGGCGACAACCCAAGCGCCGCCGCTGCATCTGATCCGCCGATGCCGCTCCGACGAACCTGAAGCCAATCTTTATAGGATAGTTTGTCGATGTCTGGAACGATTACTTTGCTGTTTAACATGATCATCTTCTCCTCCTTCATAATAGACCGCATTCTTTGAAACTGACATACCGACCGTAGCCAAGCACAATGTGATCGATCACAGGAATATCCAGAAACCGACCTGCGTCGATCAACTTGCGGGTCAGAGCAATGTCTTCTGGACTTGGCGATGGATCGCCTGACGGATGGTTGTGCGCCAAAATCAGGCTGGCACAGTTGGCCAGAATGGCTCGTTGAAACACTTCGCGCGGGTGCACGACGGACGCATTCAAGCTGCCACTGCTGACAGGCAGGACGGCGATAACATGATTTTTCGTCGAAAGCGCCAGAGCAACGAATTTTTCATAGGCGAGTTCGGACAACTCAGGCTCCAATACAGGCAGCGTATCCTGCGGCGTCCGCACGATCGGCGTGGCATTGACGGAGATTCTGCCGTCGCGGATGAGCCGGATGTCGTAACGAGGAATGTATTTCATGGATTTTGCCTCCCTCTCTTTTTATCTGCTTATGCTGAGATCGAAGTCGGTAATGTTTCTGCTCTTCCTACAGGTCGTTCCGCTGCGTCCAGTACGATTCCGACCAACTTTTCCACCCTGGCAGCAATCGCCATGATGCCGCGAAGAACTGCTTCCGGCTCTTTTCCGACCGCATAGGATTGCAGGTAGCGGTAGCTGCCGGATTCGTAGCCGGAAATTCCCTGAATCGAGCAAAGGACCGATCCGCCGAATTCGGCAATCATTTCTGCTTCCGCTAAGCGCCCGGGTCGGATCGGTTCAATCTGTGAATCCAAATGGTGCATGATTTCGTGATAATAAGTCAGCGCCGTCTGATCCGACAAAACGATTTCTTTGCTGGATGGTCTGTATCGCCCTAGCGCCTTGCCGTCAAACGGTTGCCACTTCACTGAAGCGCCAAGCTTTGCAGCCACATCAAACAAAGGCGGCAATATCTGAGGTGTGTAGTCGGCAGTACAGACTGGATGCCCGGATGTATCTTCAATCCGAAACACAGGAATCCAGCGAAATCCGGTCACGATTGTCCTTGCCGTTTCCGGGTCGTCTTCGTCATCTGAACTGATCTTTCTGGTGTTTGGTGCGGAAATGTAAAGCGACTTGCTACCGGACTTGACCCTTCTGCCTACCTGATGCCACTGACCGAAGCCTCTTGCATCCGTCGTACCGCAAGCCAGCATGATCCAACGGTTGCCGGGACTCCAGGAATCTGAAGGCACAGCATGCAGGCCAGACCGTCTTCGGATAATCTGCCAACCTATTTCAGCCGGGAAATCCTGCTGGGCGAACTGGTCAAGCAAATTTTGAATCGCTGTTTTTACGAGATCTTTTTCCATCTTGAATCGCTCCTTTTGCTTTTGCTTAAAAAATAAAAAAGAGCCTGATCCGTCCTTGTTTGAACGAAACAGGCTCAATCTTGAGTTGCCGTGCCTCCTTTGACGGCGGTGATCGCGACCTCTGTGTTTTTCTAACTTTACAATGCATCTGCCGGTTCCCTCCTTCATTTTCATTGCCACTGCCGACTGGCCGGCAGCGAAGATGACACCCATCCCTATTTCCTTCTTCAACTGGATACCCAGGGCCGTTTTCCCCTAGTAGCACTAACCAGTGTCTAACCTATTTCCGGGCGGGAAATATTGCAAAAAAAATAACGCCTATAGGGCGTTTTACGGATTGAAAATGAAATTTCACGAAAGCAATAGGTTTATACAGGAAAATAATATACAGTTATTGAATAACGAGAAAACGGGCCATTTCGGCAGGTTTTAACACTAATTCGCGCCTCTAAAAGTCGAGGAAGATGACAACAACGCATATCGCAGCAGGTTGCATCGCGTTTGCTTTATTGTCGCTAAGCCATTACCTCTTGAAAAGCGCGGATTATGGCAGTAACTATATATATGTCCCATAGCCGCATCCGGTTCAGTTCACTTTCCAAACAGGAACTCGGAACATGTCCAGTTATATAGAACATCATTTGAAGTAAAAAAGAGTGAAGCTATAGCACTGTTTCTATTTTTGAGTATAAAAACATTGTTTAATCCTTTAAATATATGCTATTATATCGATTATAGAAGATGACAAACAGGGGGCTTTTGTCTTGATTCATACGACCGATGTCAGCACACAACTGACTTCTTTTACATACGAAGAACTCCAGCGGGAACTAGGCGCGCCGCCTGATCACGCATCA
>CAZOJA010000098.1:0-8133 GCA_964579955.1 uncultured Veillonellaceae bacterium
ATTATATCATTACAAAATGTTTTTTATCGGCGACCATTGCCTGATGTTTTTCCTGTATAGTCTATTGCCCTGTGAATTAATTATGATTGTTGACGAGATATTTCCGGAAAGGTATAGTTAAATGCGATACTTCCAAAGGAAGGTGAGACATAATGAATCGCTCAAGTATTGCCTATGCCGAATTTTTAGAGAATGTTCTGGAACAGGTGGATGGCACGATCGTTACTGACGCCGAGGGAATTGTTGTTTATTTGAATAGAAGATACGCCGAAATGCTTGGCGTTGATGCAGAGGCGGCCATCGGTAAACATGCCCGTGATATCATACCGCAGACACGGATGGATATTGTCGCAAAAACTGGAAAAGAAGAAATAGGCTCCGTGCATATGATCAACGGAACTTTGCCGGTGGTTTGCAACCGGATTCCGATAAAGAAAGATGGAAAAATTATTGGCGCCGTTGCGTTTACCACTTTTCGCAAGTTGGACGAGGTGGTGGGCCTGTTTAACGAGATCAACCGTCTTAATCTGGAAATCAAAGAATATAAATCAGAATTGGTCAAGTTACGTGGGGCAAAATACACTTTGGAACAAATCGTCGGCTCTTCTGCTGCTATGGCGAAAGTGAAAGAACTGGTTAAAAAAGTCGCGCCGTCCAAGCTGGCTGTGCTGATCAGCGGCGAAACCGGAACCGGCAAAGAATTGTTTGCCCAGGCGATCCACCAATTGAGTCCACGAAATCATAAACCCTTCATCCGAATTAATTGTGCCGCGATACCCAAGGACCTGTTGGAGTCGGAGCTGTTCGGTTATGAAGAAGGGGCGTTTAGCGGAGCGAAAAAAGGTGGCAAACCGGGTAAGTTTGAACTGGCAAACGGCGGCACGTTGTTGCTTGATGAAATTAATGAGTTGCCCATCTATCTGCAATCAAAGTTGCTGCGGGTGATTCAGGAACAGGAAATTGAACGGGTTGGCGGCGTAAAGACCATTGAACTGGATGTACGGCTGATATGTACGACAAATAAAAATATGCAGGAATTGGTTCAGAGCGGTCAATTTCGTGAGGATCTCTATTATCGGATCAATGTCATCGAAATCCCGATTCCGCCATTGCGTCAGCGCATTGAGGAAATTGGTGATCTTACGGAACATTTCATTAAGAAAATCAACCAAAATCATGGTCTGGGGATTGCGAGTATCAAAGCCGATGTTCTGCAACTGTTCAAAAACTACAAGTGGCCGGGAAATATCCGGGAGCTGGAGCATGTCATGGAGCGGGCCGCCGTCATGGCGATGTCCGGCGAATTGTCGTTAGTTCATTTTGATTATTTGCTGCCCCGTTTAAGGGGAGAAGCCGAAGCGACCGCAGGCGAGACCGGCGAATTGGTCGGATTGGAGAAAGTTAAGGAAGTGGCGGAAAAACAGGCGATTATCGATGCCTTGGTCAAGGCGGGTGGCAATAAGAGCCGGGCAGCCAACGATCTCAATATTCACCGGACGGTACTCTACACGAAGTTAAAAAAATACGGTATTGTGTAGCGAAAAAACTACATAAAATGTATTGCTGACACTACGAAACAAAAACCCCGTAAAGCCGGAAATCCCGGTTTTGCGGGGTTTTTTCGTGTTGGCACAGATGTTGCAATAATAAAAGCAACGAGACTAGAAATATGTTTAAAAATTTTGGAAGAGGTGAGTAAGACAATAATCGGATTTGTGCTTAGTAAAAGTTAAAGTCAAAGGTAAGTCAACAAACGAGGATAAAAGGAGATGGTGACAAAATGGCTCAAAAAGTAATCATTACCGCAGCAGTGACCGGGGCAGTCCACGTTCCCAGCATGACTCCGTACCTGCCGATCACGCCCGAACAAATCATCAACGATGCAGTGAAGGCAGGCGAAGCGGGCGCTTCGGTCGTGCACATCCATGCGCGCGATCCCCAAACGGGCAGGCCGACAAGCAATCTTGACTTAATGGGCGAGATTATTTCCGGCATCAAAAAACGGTCTGATCTTGTCATTTGCATTACCACCGGCGGCCAGCTGGGGATGAGTCTGGAAGAACGACTGGCGGCCGTACCGGCATTTCGGCCGGAACTTGCTTCCTGCAACGCCGGTTCGGTCAATTTCGTATTGTCTGCTGCCGCTGAAAAAATCAAACAGCCGAAATTCGACTGGGAAGTGCCATTTCTTGAAGGCACGTATGATCTGGTGTTTGCTAACACGTTCAAAGGGCTCGACTACTACATCAGCACGATGAATCAGCACGGAACCCGGCCGGAATTTGAAGTGTACGATGTCGGCATGATTAATAACATTGCCCACTTCATCAAGAAAGGCATTGCCAAAAAGCCTGTTTACATTCAGTTTGTCATGGGAATCATGGGCGGCATTCCAGCAACCATAAACAATCTGTCTTTCCTGGTGAAAACCGCACAGGAGCAGCTGGGCGAATTTGAATGGTCCTGCGCGGCAGCGGGGCGACATCAGATTCCGCTGACGACGGCTGCGCTGGCCATGGGCGGCAATGTGCGGGTAGGTCTGGAAGACAATATCTTTATCAAACCCGGTGTGCTGGCGAAATCCAGCAGTGAGCAGGTAGCGCTGATTCGCGGCGTTGCCGAATCGTTGGGGCGTGAAATCGCCACGTCGGCTGATGCGCGCGCCATATTGGGCCTGAAAGGATTGGACCAGGTCAACTTTTGATTTTTTGGAGGAATAAAAGTGATTAAAAAAGTAGCGATTCTCGGTGCTGGAACCATGGGGCATGGGATTGCCGAATCTTTTGCCCGGTTTGGTTATGATGTCAACTTATATGACATCAATGCGGCAGCGCTGGAGAAAGCCAAGGAGTTCATCCAGCAAGAACTGGAACTGTTTGTCGAAGAAAACTTCATGTCGCGAGCGGAGATTCCGGCAATTTTGGCGCGGATCAAAACCTTCACCGATCTGCAGCAAGCAGTCATGGACCGGGAATATGTGCTCGAATGCGCGCCGGAGAATATGGAACTGAAACAAAATCTGTTTCGGCAACTGGATGAATTGTGCCCGCAACACACGATTTTGGCCAGCAACACCTCCAGCCTGCCGCTCGGCGAGATGATGGCTTTAGTCAGCGAGGACCGCAAACAGCGGATGCTGGTCAATCATATGTTTAACCCGGCGCACTTGATCCCGCTGGTGGAACTCTCCTTTTTCGGCAACATGCCGGAAGAAATCTATCAGGAAGTGGAAGCGCTGTACCTGTCGATCCAAAAACAGCCGGTGCGCGTTGTGAAAGACGTGCCGGGCCTGGTTGCCAACCGGATCATGCAGGGCGTCGCCCGCGAAGTGTTTTCTTTGGTTGAACAGGGCGTAGCCGACGCGGCGGATATCGACCGGGCGCTCAAATTCGGTCCTGCGTTCCGTTATGCAACCACCGGGCAACTGGAAGTATCCGACTTTGGCGGGCTGGATATTTGGTGCATCGTAGGCGACAACCTGCTGAAAGCGATGGATAACTCGCAATGTGCCAATAAATTATTGCGACAGAAAGTGAGCGAAGGAAAACTGGGGGTGAAGAGTGGCGAAGGGTTTTATCATTATGACGCTGACCAGGTAGCGGCGATCAAGAAAAATTTCATGAAAAAATTGATTCTGCAATTGAAGGTCTCGCAAAACTACATGTAGTAGTATCATTATGAAAATGGGAGGGATAAATTAAATGGATCTGAGCGTAACCGGTATTTTAATTTCTTTGGCAGTGCTTGTCATTTTGGCCCTGCGCGGCTGGCACATCATTTTGCTGGCCCCGATTGCTACCGTCATTGTTTGTCTGTTCTCAGGGCTTGATGTTTTGCAAAGCCTGTATGGGCCGTACATGGATGGCTTCATCAGCTATGCCAAACGATTTTATCTGGTTTTTTTAGGCGCTTCCTTATTTGCGAAGTACATGGATGATTCGGGCGCCGCCAAAAAAATTGCCATTGCCATTATGGGAAGAGTCGGCAAAGACAAGCCATTTCCCATGTTGGTTGCCATCTGGCTGATCACTTCGATTTTGACTTATGGTGGCGTGAATTTGTGGGTAGTTGCCTTTGCACTGATTCCGATCGCCCTGCCGATTTTCAAGGAAATGAATTTGCCGTGGCACTTGTGCATTGCACCGTTTATGCTGGGTCTGGGCACGGCAACCATGACGATGCTTCCCGGTACTCCGGCGATTCAAAATATCATGCCGACCAAGTATTTGGGAACGACAGCCGCGGCTGCTCCTCTCATCGGTGTGGTTTCATCCATCATCTGTTCTGCCATTGGCTTGTATTACACCAAGTGGGCGTTGGCAAAAACGCAGCAGCGCGGCGAAACTTTTTCGCAGCCTGACAATCTGATGGTGGGCAATACCGACAGCGTTGACATGCCTTCCCTGGCAGTTGCTGTCATCCCGCCGGCGGCACTACTTATCATTCTCAATGTTTTTAAAATCGATATTGTTTACTCTCTGCTTGCCGGAACGGCTTTATGTATCGTTCTGTTCCACAAGTTTATCAAGAGCCACCTCGATACGCTCAACAAAGGGGCCGTCAACACGATTTTGCCACTGGTGAACACATGCGCCGACGTTGGATTTGGCAAAGTTGTCGCCGCGACAACCGGTTTCACGACCTCGGTAAACGCTTTGATGAATATCCCCGGCCATCCGCTGATCTCCATGGCCATCGCCATCAACTTGTTGGCGGGACTTACCGGTTCCGGCTCCGGTGGACTAGGCATCGCGCTGGAAGTGCTGATTCCCAAATACCAGGCATTAGGAATCAATCCGGAGATTATCCACCGTATTGCCTCGATGGCATGCGGTGGCCTGGACACCATGCCGCACAACGGCGCAGTCATCACTATTTTGGCAGTATTCGGTTTAACTCATAAAACCGCATACAAGCACATGTTTGCCACTTGCGTGGTTGTTCCCATCATTACAATCATTCCGGCGATTGCGATGGCCATTCTCTTCTACTGATCGGCAGACCGCCACGCGATTTCAAAACAGATAGGACTGCGGCTGCCGAAATTTGTCGGTGCAGCCGCAGTCCTGCTGATTATCTTTAAAAGGGATGGTTGTTATGGACGAGAAAACCGAAGCGCTGTTAGCGCATTTTTTGCATGTGCTGCCTTATTTCAACCGCTTGTCAACCCGGGATATCGGCGTATCATTAACCGATACGGAAAAATTCTTACTTTATAAACCCGCCGAAAAATTTGACATGAAGGTCTCGGCCGGTGATTTGATCAAACCGGGTTCGGCGGTCGAGCAAGCGATACGGGAAAAGCGCCGCGTGGTCAGGCGCGGCGACAAAGCGCTTTATGGCATGCCTTATATTGCGGTGTGCTGCCCGATTATGGATGACCAGGGAATCGTTATCGGCTGCGCAGTCACAACCGAGTCGGTAGACATGCAGGATTCTCTGAAGGATATGGCCCTTAGTGTCAGTGACAGTATTACGGCCATCGCCAGCACTTCCGAGGAAATATCAGCGCAAGCGGAAGAAATTGCCGCAGTAACGGGTAGTTTGGCGCAGATGTCCCTGCAATCCAGCGCAAGGGTCAAGGAAACAGATGAAATAATCGGCCTGATCCGAAGTATTGCCAGCCAAACCAATCTGTTGGGGCTTAATGCGGCAATCGAAGCGGCGCGGGTGGGTGAGGCAGGGCGAGGCTTTGGCGTAGTGGCGGAAGAAATACGCAAACTGGCATCCAGTAGCGCGGATTCGGTCAAAAACATTGATCGCATTATAAAAACGATTCAAAGCGAAAGTATGCAGTCTTATGACCAACTTACCCATGTGAATGAGGCGATCCGGATGATTGCTGTATCGATTACCGAGGTCGCTGGCGCCGTTCAGAAGACGGTTTCCCTGGTGCAAAAGCTTGACGAAGTGGCGGACAGTTTTAGTAAGGAAGCGAAATGAAATCAGGAGGCAGAGGAAACATGGCCAAGGTCATTTCCATTGACGAAGCGATAGATAAAATAGAAAATGCCATGACGTTGATGATTGGCGGCTTTCTTGGCGTCGGGACGCCGGAAAAACTGGTGGATGGTGTTTTGGCCAGGAACGTGCGGGACCTGACCGTCATTGCCAACGATACGGCCTTTCCCGACAAAGGAATCGGCAAACTGGTCGTAAACCGGCAACTGAAGAAGGTGATCGTATCCCACATCGGCACCAATCCCGAGACGGGACGGCAAATGAATGCAGGAGAGCTGAAAGTCGAACTGGTGCCGCAGGGAACGCTGGCGGAGCAAATCCGGGCCGGCGGCTTTGGGCTCGGCGGGATGCTCACGCCGACAGGGGTCGGGACGCTGGTGGAACAGGGTAAACAGAAAATTACCATTGCTGGCCGTGAATATTTATTGGAGCTGCCGCTCAAGGCCGATGTCGCGCTGATCAAAGCGGCAAAAGCCGACAAAGCCGGCAACCTGGTGTTTCGCAAAGCAGCCCGCAATTTCAACCCGCTGATGGCTTCGGCGGCAGCCGTGGTGATTGTGGAAGCGCAGGAAATTGTGGAAACGGGGCTGATTGACCCCGATGAAGTGATGACGCCGGGTATATTCGTCACTTATCTGGTTCAGGGTTAAGGGGGAAAGCGTTATGGATGTAAAAGAAATCATTGCCGCGCGGGTCGCGCGTGAATTCAAGGACGGGGATCTGGTGAACCTGGGCATTGGCATTCCGACGCTGGTTGTCGAATTCCTGCCGCTCGGCGTGCAGGTGATCCTTCATTCGGAAAACGGCTTTACCGGGCTTGGTCCAGCGCCGGCAAATCCGGCTGATATCGACCCTGACCTCACCAATGCCGGCGGCAAACCGGTCAGAATCAATCCGGGCGGCGCGTTCTTCGACAGCGCCATGTCCTTCGGCATCATCCGGGGCGGGCATATTGCAGCCACGGTACTCGGCGCCCTGCAGGTCGATCAGGCGGGAAATCTGGCCAACTGGATGGTACCGGGCAAACTGGTCCCCGGCATGGGCGGTGCGATGGATCTGGTGGCGGGGGCCAAACGGGTCATCGTGGCGATGGAGCATACCGCAAAAGATGGTTCGGCCAAAATCCTGAAAAAATGTTCGCTGCCGCTCACCGCCTGTCATGAAGTGGATATGATCGTCACCGAACTGGCGGTATTTCAAGTGACGGCGAATGGCTTGATTCTGCAAGAAATTGTGCCGGGAATCAGCGTTGCATTTTTACGCAGCGTGACCGAAGCGGAGTTTATTGTGGGGCCCAATGTTTTAGAAATAGGCGGCAACCCCTGAAGGATGAGGTGCGGTTTGGTTTGCGCCTGCAGGGATTATACCTGTAGTGCTAGAATCTGCAAAGTATCTGATTCTTTCATTCAAGGGAGCAAAGCGAAATGGATGAAACACAAACGACGATCAATTCGTATAATCTGAATGCAATAGCATATGCTGACAAGTTTATGGACCACAAACCTTATGAGAAACAAGTAAAGGCTTTTGCTCAATTGCTGGCTTCAGGAGACAGCATATTAGAAATTGGTTGCGGCCCTGGCAATGTCGCCAAACAAATGCTGGCAGTCAAACCGTTCCAGTTCACCGGCTTTGACCTCTCTGCCGAAATGGTTAAATTAGCAAGCGCCAATGCACCATCAGGAAAATTTTTCCGCCAGGACGTTCGCTTGGCTGAATTTGATGAAAGCAGCTTTGATGCGGTCATGCTGTCATTTTCCATTGTGCACCTGACTGATGTTGAAGCCTATAAGCTGCTGAACAAAGCCATTATCTGGACAAAGGAAAATGGGCGTCTTTTTGTCAGCTTTATGGAAGGCAAGACAGCCGGATTTGAACAAACAAGTTTTTCCCGGCAACCGATCTATTTTAATTACTTTGCCAAGGATAGAATCGGCGGATTTCTTGAAGATCACGGGATCAAAATCAGCTACTGCGTGCAACAAGATTACCAGGAAACCGATGGCACAATCACTAAGGACATTTTCATTTTTGGACAGAAGTCACTTTCAATGTGTTGCATGTGAAAATAAATTTTGTGATAATACAGTAAAATGATATAACGGAGGCTTGATACAAATGAGTGTAAAAATAGAAAATGAAGAGCCGAAACCGGTTAACAGCGAATTGTCA
>CAZOJA010000099.1:0-8017 GCA_964579955.1 uncultured Veillonellaceae bacterium
CCAAAGGCAAGAATCTGGAGGCCTGCAGCCCCGACAATCCGGCGGCCTGTGAACCAGGCGCCGCTGACTGATTCTGGGCATTGGCGAAGTGTTGAGGGGATTCTGACTCGGAATCCCCTCCCCCTGAAAAGGGCGATACTACTATAATGTACTGTCAATCTCAATCTGATGTTAATCTACTCTGATATGTTGCGGAGAATAGTGGGGGCGAAAGAATCTATGAAAATGACGACGTTGCTTAGGCAAATGCTGGCCGGCAAGAACATCGTTGTGGCGCCAGGCGCACACGATGCGCTGACCGCCAAAATTATCGAACAGGTTGGCTTTGGCGCCGTATATATGACCGGCTACGGCCAAGCGGCCAGTCATCTCGGCAAACCTGACGTAGGGCTGCTAACCATGACCGAAATGTTGTCGCGGGCGGCCAACATTGTCGAAGCGGTGAATGTTCCGGTCATTGCCGATGCCGATACGGGATTCGGCAATGCCGTCAATGTGATGCGCACAGTGCGCGAATATGAAAAGGCCGGAGTCGCGGCGATTCAACTGGAAGACCAGGTTGCGCCGAAAAAGTGCGGGCACATGACCGGACGGCAAGTGGTATCGAAAGAAGAAATGGTCGGTAAGATCAAGGCGGCTGTCGATGTCCGAAAAGACAGTGATTTTATGATCATTGCCCGGACCGATGCCAGGACAGTCCATGGGATCGGGGAGGCATTGGAACGAGCCAAGGCCTATGAAGAAGCGGGAGCGGATATTCTGTTCGTAGAATCACCCGAATCCATTGAAGAAATGAAACAGATTACTTCTTCCTTCAACGTGCCTGTTCTGGCAAACATGGTAGAAGGGGGCCGGACGCCCTTTTTACCGGCGCAGGAGTTGGAAGCGCTGGGGTATGAGTTGGTGATTTTTCCGACGGCATCGACTTATCTTGTGACCAAGGCCGTGAGCCGTCTGATGACGGTGCTGAAACAGACCGGAACCACTGCCAGCTTGATTCCGGAGATGATTACATTTGAACAGTTCAATGACCTGATCGGCTTGACAAAGATCAGGGAAATTGAGAACATGTATGTGAAAGGGAATTAATCCCGGCTGTTTTGATACCCCGGCAATGAGGCCGTTACCGCTTGCATTACTGGAAGCTGGCGGTCTCATTGTGGGGGTTTTTGCGTTTGCCAACGCAGCAACGGGGTTTGGATAAGAAAATCAAACAAGTAGGTGACAATGTGGAAAAGAAGCATACGGCGGAAGAAATCCTGGAACTATTTTGCGAAGTGGCGCCCTATCTGAACTCCATTGTGCCACAGGACATGAGCGTGTCGGTGATTAAAGGGGATCGTTATGTTGCGTGCGTGCAGCCGGAGCATTACAGTCTGCCGATCAAAGTCGGAGACCCGGTGACAGGAAAAACCGCGCAGGCCTGCATAGAAAACGGCATGCGGGTGATCCGCCCGGTCAGCAGTGATATGGCCCTTGGCGGCATCCCCTATCTGGTCTGCGGCATGCCGATCATGGATAACGGAAAAGTCGCCGGGTGCGTGCTTACGACCCAGATGATCACCAATCAGGAGAAGGTAAATAATATCGCGCATAGCCTGGCTGCCTCTTCGGAGGAAATGACGGCTGGGATGGAGGAGCTGAGCTCCAGCGCGGCGACTCTGGCCAGCAGCAGCCGCGATATTGACCGGCTGAGTAAGGAGCTTGACCATACAACCAAGCAAACGGATGAAATCGTTTCCTTTATCCGCAATGTTGCAAATCAAACCAATTTGCTTGGGCTGAATGCGGCAATCGAGGCGGCACGGGTCGGTGAAATGGGACGGGGCTTCGGTGTGGTTGCCGATGAAGTTCGAAAACTGGCAGTGGCCAGCGCTGATTCCGTCAATCGGATCACCAAGTTGCTTCAGAAAATCCAAGAGTCGGTTACTCTCGTTTCCGGCAAAATTCAGTCGATCGATGCCAATGTGGATAATCAGGCCAAAGCGATTCAGGAGATTGCCGTGGCCAGCCAGGAACTCGCTGAAATGGCAGGCACGCTGTCCGTGGTATCCGGCGATATGTTAAAGGTATCCGAAGAAAAACTGTAGGTTGAAAGATACAGCAAATTATCCGGAAGGCGCCCCGACTGATTCTTCAGCCGGGGTTTCATTTTTGGTTGGCATTCGAAGCAGAAATCGGCAGGAGCTCGTCAAGGCATTGTCGAATCAAGCAATAAGTTCATCAGCTTTCATGTGATTTTTATCAAATCCGGTAGTCTGTCAGCAAGCGGGGGCTGAGTGTCAGGCAAGAGGAGGCGTTTTCATGCAAAATCGCTGGGAACTGCGAAAATTCGTGGCGCCGGAGTTTCTGTTCGGAGTCGGCGCGATCGAGATGAGCGGGCAATATGCCAAAAATCTGGGAGCGCAGAAGGTATTGCTGGTCACGGATCCCGGGGTGGAAGCCGCTGGCTGGGTTGGGCGAGTGACAGACAGTCTGCATCGCATTTCGATTCCCTATGTGGTATTTACCGGGGTGACCGAAAATCCCAAGATGGAGGAAGTGCGCGCCGGGTCGCGGCTTTATGCGACAGCCGGTTGCAATATGATTATTGCCGTGGGGGGCGGAAGCCCGATGGACTGTGCTAAAGGCATCGGCATCGAGGTAAGCCATCAAAGGGGCATCGAAGAGTTTGAAGGCGTGGATATGGTCGAATATCCGATCCCGCCGCTGGTGTGCGTACCTACGACCGCCGGCAGTTCGGCCGATGTGTCGCAATTTGCGATTATCGCCGATACAAGTCGCAAGACCAAGATGGCGATCGTCAGCAAGGCGGTGGTGCCCGATGCGGCCTTGATCGACCCGCAAACGCTGACCACGCTTACGCCGCACCAAATTGCCTGTACCGGCATGGATGCTCTTACGCATGCGATCGAGGCTTACGTATCGACAGCGCATTCGCCGATTACCGATGTGCATGCACTGGAGGCGATTCGCCTGATTGCCGCTCATTTGCCGGGAGCAGTGAAAAACCCGCAGTCCATGGATGACCAGGGGCCGATGATGCTGGCCAGTCTGGAAGCCGGCCTGGCATTTTCCAATGCGATTTTGGGGGCGGTGCATGCCATGGCGCACAGTCTGGGCGGTTGTTTTGATTTGCCGCACGGCGAATGCAATGCGATTCTGTTGCCTGGCGTCGTTGCCTTCAATTACTCTGCCTGCCCGGAGCGTTTTGACAAAGTGGCGGCTGCACTGGGAATCAGCCTCGAACAGGCACCGGTGGCGGAGCGGGCAGAAATGCTGGTAGCTAGGATTCAGGCTCTGCGCAGCAGTGTGGGGGTCGGCGACAACGTGCGGCGGTTTGGCGTCACAAAATCCGACGTTGCCCGACTGGCGGAATTCGCACTGCAAGACGCCTGCATGGCGACGAACCCCAAACCGATGAAACGCGCTGATGTTGAGGCGATTTATGAAGCAATCATCTGACCGTGATCCGGGTTTTGTCCGTGACAAACTGATCGGTCTGGGCGAAAATTCGATCCGCAAAAATTACTATCCGGAATTGCAAAAACGCATTGGAGAACTGGAGACGTTCCGCAATCTGCTGGACAAGGTGACGGATGGCATCCTAATGATTCAGTTGCCGAATTCGCGGATTATTGATGCCAATGAAGCGGCTTGCCGGATATTGGGATTGACGCGCGAGGCGTTGTTCGCGGCGAATTTACCGCAGTTGTTCCCGCCGGTCGAAGCGGCATTGCAGCAATTGGGGCGGACCGCCGAGTCGGCGGGGCGGCGACAGGATTTTTCCACGGAATTCCGCAGGATGGATGGGTCGCGGGTGCCGCTTGATGTGGCGATTGATATCGCTGCGTTAGGGGACAAGGTGTTTGCCGTTGCGATTCTGCGCGATATTTCGGAACGCAAACGCACGAATGCGATGCTGCAGCATGCCAGCACGCATGACTCTTTGACCGGGCTATACAATCGGACCTATCTGGAATATGAGTTTCAGCGGCGGCGCGATTCGATGCCGCTTCCGTGCGTGTTGATCGCCTGTGACATCGACGGGTTGCAGATGACGAATGAAACGCTGGGACATGCCGCCGGCGACCAGCGCCTGATCATGACCGGTGTGTTGCTGAGTGAACGGGTGAGAAGCGGCGATATCTTGTCGCGGGTCGGCGGCGATGAGTTTGCCCTGGTCTGCCCCGGCGCCGACGAAGCCCAGGCAGAGCGGCTGTGTCGAGAACTGCGGGCCAGTGTTGAACAATACAATTTGGAAAATCGCGACCTGTTTCTCAGTTTATCGGTCGGGTATGCAATTGCGGATGCAACTCCTGTGGAGCTGAGTAAACTGATGCGCGACGCGGATAACATGGTGCGCCGGGAAAAACTGCTGCGATCACAGAGCACCCGCAGCGGGCTGGTCAATACGATGATGACGTTGCTCGAAGCGCGAGACTTCATCACCGAGGGGCACGCCGAGCGCCTGGAAATGCTGGTCGGCAGCCTGGCAAAACGATTGGGCTTTGCTTCAAACCAACTTGATGCGATGAGGCTGTTCGCCAAATTCCACGATATCGGCAAGGTTGGCATCAGCGATGCGATTTTGTTCAAACCCGGCCCCCTAAATGAAGAGGAACGGGCGGAAATGCGCCGTCATAGCGAGATCGGTTACCGGATCGCACTGGCTTCTTCGGATCTGGTTTACATTGCCGAATGGATTCTGCGTCACCATGAATGGTGGGATGGCAGCGGCTATCCCATCGGCCTGTCCGGCGAGGCGATCCCGCTCGAATGCCGGATCCTGTCGATTGTTGACGCCTTCGACGCAATGACCAGTGACCGGCCTTACCGCAAGGCGATGCCTGCCACGCAGGCGATGCGGGAATTGCAAAAATTTGCCGGCATCCAGTTTGACCCCGCATTGCTGGAAGTTTTCTGTGAGGTGCTTGCGCAGCAGGGGTTGTTAACAGAGGCTGAAATCTGAGGCGATAAAGGGACGTGAAAGAATGAGACTCTTAGTCCGGCTGGTTGTCCTGATCAGCCTGCTGACCGGGCAGGCTTCCGCTGCCTCGACGCTTTCCGACTACAACGAGGCGCGGAAGTTGTATATCGCGGCTGGCGCCTGCATGGCGGCATATAGCAACCGGGCCGGCAGCCTGGCTGTGGCGGCATTTGAACAAGAAGGCTGGCGGATAGAGCCGTACCGGGTTTCCGGCGAAAAAGCGGATTCGCGTTATCTGCTGGCCTGGGACGCCAACTCGGTAACTGACCGGGATGTATATATCCTGGCGGTTGCCGGGACCGAAAATGCCCGCGATGTCAAGGTCGATCTGCGCGCCAACAAAGTTTATTTTGCAGGCAAGACGCTGGAAGAATTCGCGGCCAATGCTGCACGAAAAGACCAGCCGCCAGAGGTTCCGCGCGTGCATGAAGGGTTCAACCAGTCGTCGATGGTGCTCCTCACCGCGCAAACCGCCCAGGCCAACGATCATCATCCCGTCGGTGCCCGCCTCTTGAGCAGCATTCTGCAAGAGGATAAACAGGATAAAGTTTATCTGGTCGGCCACAGTCTGGGCGGAGCGGTTGTAACGCTGGTTGCCGCGCGGTTGCTGGACATGGGGGTCAATCCCGAACAAATCGAAGTGATTACGTTCGGTGCGCCGGCAGTCGGCAATGAAGCGTTTGCAACGATGTACGGAGGAAAAATTCCGGTTGTGCGGGTCGTGGCGCCGGAAGATCCTGTGCCGCTGGCCTTGCGCAAAGTGTTTGGCGGCTATCGGCATATCGGCGCCGAATTGCGCTGGCCGCTGCCGGAAACGTTGAAAAACTATTTTACCCATAACGTACCGGTCTATCTGGATCTAGTGACCCGCAACTTCTATGCGAAGCGCCGTCAGGCGATCGATGAAGGTGTTCTTCCGCCAGCGCAGCCGATAGCCGGCAAACCCCGGCTGTATGTGACTGCCATTAAGAATAGCTTGCCGCCAGCGCTGAAGGCGGAGTTTCCGTTTATGCAGGAAGCGCTCTGGGATGAATATGAGAGTCTGTCCCCGGGAATCGTCCGCGATTCGGGCGATGAAACGCTGTCGGACTTGGTCAAAGCGGGTGCGGCGGGTTGTGACCTTTTGGTAGTGCCGGAAATACAAACGACCAGGGTGCGCGACGAAAACACCTGGTATGTTTCGCTGCATCAGACCGTATACCGGGTGGCGGACGGCAAAGTGCTGAATGTCGGGATTTATGGCAGCAGCACCAAAGAGTTGACACCGCTGGTGGCATTGATCAACAATACCCGGCAGATGGGGCGGGAAAGCGGCGCTTGGCTAAGCGGAGCGCAGTAGAGGCCTGTAAAGCAAAGCGGAAAGGGGCGACAGGCCTTTGAACAAGCAAGAAATGAATACTGGGGAGATACGGGTCGGTTTTTTGGGTCCGCCGGGGACCTACAGCGAGGAAGTGGCGAAGCGGCTGTTTGGCGAAACCGCCCGCCTGATACCGTTTGGCTCGATTGACCTGGCGATCAGAGCGGTGGCTGGAGGAGAGATCCCGCAGTGCGTCGTGCCGATTGAGAACTCTCTGGAAGGTTCGGTCAATGTCACACTGGACACTTTGGCGCATGAGGTGGAACTCTATATTTCCCGGGAAATAGTGATGCCGGTGCGGCACAATTTATTGGTCCGCGAGGTGGGGCGGGACATCCGGCTCGTGTTGTCCCATCCGCAGGCGCTGGCGCAATGTCGGCGCACTTTGTCCAGACTGTATCCCGCTGCCGAACTGCGGCCGGTGGATAGTACCGCCGAAGCGGCCCGGCGGGTCGCCGAAGGCGAAGCTGGAATGGCGGCGATCGGCAGCCGGAGTGCGGCTCTTCTCTATGGACTGGAGCTGCTTGCGGCAGATATCCAGGACACGAGCAGCAACTGTACACGGTTTGTCACGCTGCAAGTCCACCCCCTGGACCCGCTGGGTCCTGGACGTTGGAAGACGTCAATTGTCTGCCAGATCGACGGCTCCCGTCCCGGAAGCCTTTATCATGTACTGGCCGAATTTGCCGAGCGGGAAGTCAATCTGACAAAAATCGAATCCAGACCGGCCCGGACCGGGCTAGGCGCTTATCTGTTCTTTCTGGACATGGAAGGTGGCATCGGTGAACCGAAGGTCCTGGAGGCGTTGCGGGCGGTGGAGCGACGGAGTCTCTGGTTTAAGAATCTGGGCTCGTATCTGACGCTGGACTGGCAGCGTTGAATTTGAATTAAGCAAGTGGAAAGAGTGGTAGTATTGGCGAAAAAAGATGCAGGGATCTATTTCTTGATGTTGTTGGTGCCGGTATTTTGGGGAGGGGCATTTGGCTCGACAAAACATGTTCTTGCTGAGCTGCCGCCGCTGACTGTGGCGGCGTTTCGCTTTTTGTTGGCTGGGCTTTTAACAACTGCCTGGGTCTGTTGGCGTGGTGAATGGAGTTGGCTGTCGATACGGCGGTCTTGGTTTGGTCTGTTGCTGCTCGGTTGCTTTGGCATCTTTGGCTACAATGCTATCTTTAATATCGGCATGCAGTACACGTCGGCAATCAATGGAGCGTTGGTAATTGTGATAAACCCGGTTACTACATCACTGGTCGCAGTGCTGTTTTTTGGTGAACGCTGGAACCGCTGGCAGGGGCTGGGAGCAACCTTGTCAATGCTGGGCGTGTTGATTGTGATTACGCGCGGCGACTTTTCGATATTACTGTCATTATCATTAAACAAGGGTGACCTGATGTTGCTGGGGGCTGTCCTGAGCTGGACCACCTATGCAATTATGGCTAAAGTCGTGATGCGACAGATTTCTCCAATGCTGGCGACGGCGGTATCGATGCTCGGCGGATCGTTGTTGCTGCTGCTGGCATCGTTGCCGGAACATGGCTGGGCTAAACTGCCGGGAGTGTCAGCGCAAGTCATGTTTGAATTGATATATCTGGCTGTATTTGCATCATTTATTGCCTTTTTGATTTTCAATACGGGAGTTCGCGAGATTGGCGCCAGCAAAGCCAGCGCTT
>CAZOJA010000100.1:0-7897 GCA_964579955.1 uncultured Veillonellaceae bacterium
TTGTCACCGGTCGTCGCGTTGCCGCATCTGCCGGAAAACGTGAAACCGGTTGCCGAACTGCCGGAAATAATAATCGATCAGGTCGTAATCGGTTCCTGCACCAACGGTCGCATCGACGATCTGGAACAGGCCGCCCAAATTATCGCCGGACGGAAAATTCATCCGGATGTACGGGCCATCATCATCCCCGGCACCCAGGAAGTCTATATGGAAGCGATGAAACAGGGTTATATCGCACAGTTCATCGCCGCCGGAGCGATTGTCAGCACGCCGACCTGCGGCCCCTGCCTCGGCGGTTACATGGGAATTCTCGCTGCCGGCGAGCGCTGCGTCTCAACGACCAATCGCAATTTCCGCGGCCGTATGGGCCATGTGGACAGTGAAGTATACCTTGCCGGCCCGGCAGTCGCCGCAGCCAGCGCTATTCTCGGCCGCATCGCCGAGCCAAAGGAGGTTCTCGCATGAAATTCACCGGAAAAGTCTGGCGTTACGGCGACAACATAGATACCGACGTGATCATTCCCGCCCGTTACCTGAACACATCCAATCCGCAGGAACTCGCCTTGCACTGCATGGAAGACATCGACAAGTCCTTCGTTACAGGTGTGAGAGCTGGCGACATTATGGTAGCCGACAACAATTTCGGTTGCGGCTCGTCGCGCGAACATGCGCCTGTCGCAATCAAGGCCAGCGGCATCACCTGCGTGATTGCCGCCACCTTCGCCCGGATTTTCTACCGCAACGCGATCAACATCGGATTGCCGCTGCTGGAAGTGGGCGATGACGTGAAAAAGATCAAGGCGGGCGATGTCCTGTCGGTTGACCTGGAAAGCGGCGAAATCGTCAATACCACCAGCGGCGAAACAATCAAGGCCACCCCGCTGCCTGGCTTTATTCAGGATATTGCCAAAGCCGGCGGCTTGATCAACTACGTGAAAGGATCGGCGCAATAATGCAGGAAAAAAACATCGTTGTGATTCCCGGCGACGGAATCGGCCCGGAAGTCACCTCGGCAGCTTTATCCATCCTTCATGCCGCAGCCGAGCGCACCGGCATGAAATGTAACTGTTCAACCCACCTCGCCGGCGGCGCAGCGATTGACGCCTGTGGTATTCCGCTCCCTCCCGAAACCGTCGCGGCGGCCCGCGCAGCTGACGCCGTGCTGCTTGGCGCGGTCGGCGGACCCAAGTGGGACTCCGTTGCCCCGGAAATCCGGCCGGAAAAAGCTATCCTTGGCTTGCGCAAGGAACTTGGGCTATTCGCTAATCTGCGTCCGGTCAAAGTCACTGCCGCCATGTCGGATTATTCTCCGTTGAAACCTGAACGGGTCTCTGGTGTAGACATTTTAATCCTGCGCGAACTGACCGGCGGCATTTATTTCGGCAAACGCTGCGAATCGGAAATGATCGATGGCGTGGAACACGCCTGGGATACAGAACAATACAGCGTGCCTGAAGTGGAGCGGATTGTCCGCATGGCATTTCAGGCTGCCGCAGGCCGGCGCGGCAAAGTGACATCCGTCGACAAGGCCAACGTGCTTGCCTCTTCCCGTCTCTGGCGACGCACCGCAGGCAAAATCGCGCCTGAGTACCCGGCAATTCAGTTGGAACACATGTATGTTGACAACTGCGCCATGCAGCTGGTCATGGCGCCGAAGGCGCTCGATGTGGTTGTCACCGGCAATCTGTTCGGCGACATTCTCACCGATGAAGCGGCTGTCATCACCGGTTCGATCGGCATGCTTCCCTCGGCCAGTCTCGGCAGCGGCACCGGTCTGTACGAACCAATTCACGGCTCCGCGCCTGACATCGCAGGCAAACAACTCGCCAATCCGCTGGGCACGATCCTCTCGGTCGCCATGCTGTTCCGGCACTCACTGGACAACGAAGCGGCGGCGGCATTGATCGAGACAGCGGTGGAAAAGGTGCTGGCCGCAGGATATCGTACCAGCGATATGATGCAAGAAGGGCTGAACCGCTGCTCGACAAACGAAATGGCGGAAAAAGTGCTGGCTGCGCTTTGATGGGAAGGAGTGATCAATCATCTATAACCCGCAAGCCTCCGTATTGCGCCGTCTGTTGTCCGGTCCCGATTT
Source organism: uncultured Veillonellaceae bacterium (assembly GCA_964579955.1). Taxonomy (GTDB): domain Bacteria; phylum Bacillota; class Negativicutes; order UBA1444; family UBA1444; genus UBA1444. Next base: position 2,096 of record CAZOJA010000100.1, read on the forward strand.
TTTGGTATTGCCGGGAGTATATGACGCATTAACGGCGAAAATCGCCGAACGTGTCGGTTTTCAGTGTCTCGTCATGGGTGGATACAGCATTGCCGCTTCACGGCTCGGACAACCCGATGTCGGTTACCTGACCATGACCGAGATGGCGCAGGCTGTCAAAACCATCTGCGATGCTGTGGCCCTCCCCCTGTTCGCCGATGGCGACACTGGTTACGGCAATGCACTAAGTGTGCAGCGCACGGTGATTGAATATGAAAAAGCCGGCGCCGCAGCCATTTTGTTTGAAGATCAGGTCTGGCCGAAACGCTGCGGACACATGCTGGGCAAGGAAGTCATCTCATCTGATGAACATGCGATGAAAATCCGCGCCGCCAAAGATGCCTGCAGCAATCCGGATACGGTCATCATTGCCCGAACCGACTCGCGCGCCGTCTTGGGGCTTGAGGAAGCAATACGACGCGGTCGGCAGTATTTTGCTGCCGGAGCAGATGCCCTGTTCATCGAAGCGCCGCAAGATGAAAACGAACTGGCTGCCATCGGCAAGGCTTTTCCTGACAAACTCCTGCTCGCCAACATGATCGAGGGCGGCAAGACGCCGATTCTAACACCGGAACAGTTGCAGAAACTCGGTTTTAAAGTCGTATTCTGGCCTGTAACGGTACTTTACGCCGTGCTAAAAACAGTCGAAGAAGTATTTGCCGAACTGCATCGCTCGGGTACCACGACTGCCGTCGGCGACAGACTTCATTCCTTCTCTCATTTCAACCAATTGATCGGCTTGACTGAGTATTCGGCGCTTGAAAAGAAATATGGCATCAACAAAAAGAACGAGGAGGTTTCCCCATGAAAAACCGCAGTTTCATCCGTTGGTTCGTCCCGACACTCGCTGCTATTTTCCTGCTAGCCCTCGTCACCGGTTGCGGCAGCGACAGTAAACCGGCATCTCCAACCGCCTCTACCGGCGCTGGACCTGGTGAAAAAATCACCTTGAAACTGGCTCACAACTTGCCGATTACCAATCACATGGCGCGTGGCATGGAGAATTTTTCTAAGAAAGTCAGCGAGAAATCCAAAGGCAGCGTGACGGTTCAGATTTATCCCTCCGGTCAACTCTATAACGATAAAAGCATGAATGATGCTTTGATGGCTGGCGGAATCGACATCGGGCTTAATTCGACCGCCATGTGGGCTTCAGTAATTCCCGTCATGGAAATTTTCGATGTGCCGTTCCTGTTCCCCAGCTATGAAAAAGTCGCCAAAGCATTAGAGGGCGGCGTCGGTGAAAAACTGGCCGGCGAAATGGAGAAAAAAGGTGTTCGCCCTTTGATTTGGGTCGATTACGGGTTTGTGCAGTTTGCCAATAGCAAGCGCCCCCTGACCAAACCGGAAGATTTCAAAGGACTTAAAATGCGTGGCTACGGCGAACTGCCGTCGGAGACCATCAAAGCCCTGGGGGCCGCGCCTGTCACCATGGGAGCCGGAGAAGTCTACATGGCGTTGCAACGGAACACGATCGACGGACAAACCTCCGGCACCACCGCCATGATGGACCGCAAAATGTATGAAGTCAGCAAATATCTGACCATAACCAACCATGCATTCCCTGAGTTTATCGCTTCCATGAATCTCAAGTCTTGGAACAAGCTCTCCGCCGATCAGAAAAAAGCAGTGCAAGAGGCTGCCAAAGAGGTGGAAAAGGACATCCGCTCCCAAGTGAAGACTGAAGAGGAAAAGGCACTCAAAGGTCTTACAGAAAAAGGAATGCAGGTATACGTCGTACCCGAGAATGAAATCGCAGCCTGGCAGAAAGCCACCGAGTCGGTTCATGCTTTGTTCATCAAACGGACCGGCGACGTCGGAAAACAGATGGTTGATTTCTGCAAAAATCTGAAGTAGGCGGTGGTTTAGATTCGAAACTTCATTATCGGTCTTGCTGCCGAAGCGAGCCGTATCAGCGGCGTCATCGCGGGGATCTGCATCCTCGCGACCGCCATCATTGTTGCGTATGAAGTGGTGTTGCGCTTTATTTTCAACGCTCCAACCGAGTGGGTCAATGAAACCTCTGTTTATTTGGTCATGATCAGTGCATTTTTCGGCTTTGCCCCGGCACTGGCTTCAGGAAAGCACATCAATGTGGATTTGCTCGTTACGAAATTGCCGCCGGCAGTCAATCGAAGTCTGGGCATATTTGTCTCTCTCCTCGGCCTTGTATTCAGTCTTGTATTCCTGGTCACCAGTGCCGAAATGGCTCTTAATTCTTACCGTTTGAATATGCTGTCGGTCAGCACCTTGCGGATTCCTTTATTCTTGCCTCAATTGGCACTTCCTATCGGCTTCTTCCTGCTTTCACTGCAATTCGTCGCCAACTTGCTCGCGCCATGCAATACTGAGGCCGATAAGAAGGAGGTGCACTGATGGCTCTCATTGTCGGTTCGTTGCTAGCACTTCTGTTCATCGGCCTGCCTGTGGCATTCAGTTTGGGATTGACCGGCATGGCCGGATTCGCCGTGATGATGGGTCCGCAAGCTCTGGCTCAGATTCCCATTATCGCCTACAAAACCTTGGATGATTTTGTTCTGTCATCCATCCCGCTCTATATTCTACTTAGTCAGATTCTATTGTCAGGCAAGGTTGGCAATGATTTGTACGAAGTTGCCGGAAAATGGGTCCGCCACTTGCCGGCCGGACTCGGAGTGGCCACTGTGTTGGCTTGCGCCGCATTCGCCGCCATTTCCGGTTCCAGTGTGGCTACCGCTGTCACTATCGGAATGGTTGCGATTCCAGAGATGGTTTCGCGCGGCTATCCCAAAGAGTTGGTGTTGGGACTGGTTGCCGGGGGCGGCACGCTGGGAATTTTGATTCCCCCCAGCATTCCGATGATCCTGTTCGGTGCAATTACCGGCGATTCAGTCGGGGCATTGTTTATGGCCGGCGTCTTGCCAGGATTTTTACTTACCGGCCTATTCATCCTATATGTCATTTTGTTCGTTTCAAAAAAAGTGCCGGCCCAACCCCCGGCCAGCTGGGAAGAACGACTGTCCGCCTTGCGTCATTCCAGTTGGGGTTTGTTTTTGCCGGTATTGATTATCGGTGGAATATACACCGGTATTTTCACCCCCACCGAGGCCGCTGCCGTTGGCGTCATTTACAGCCTGTTCATTACATTCTTCGTCTATCGGACCTTGTGCATGCGTGATCTTGCTTCTGTTTTGGTCGAAACGGCCAAAAGCAACGCCATGGTTCTGGCCATCGTTGTCGGCGCCATGTTATACGGATTCGTGTTGACGATCATGCAAATTCCCCAACATCTTACAGAGTTGGTTACCAACCTGGATGTCAATCGCTGGGTCATATTCTTGGCGATTAATGTGTTGTTGCTGTTCCTGGGTTGTATCTTGGAATCCATCTCTATCATCCTGATTACCGTTCCGCTGCTTTATCCGCTGATACTCAAGCTTGGCTTCGACCCAATCTGGTTTGCCGTCATTCTGGTCATCAACCTGGAACTGGCGCTGATTACTCCTCCGGTGGGAATGAATCTGTTTGTCATTCAGGGGATTTCTCCCGGAACCAATATGACGCAGATTCTGCGTGGAGTTCTCCCCTTTGCCTTGTTGATGGTCCTGACCCTTATCATTGTTGCCTGGCAGCCTTGGCTGGCAACTTGGTTGCCTGATTATTTAAAATAGCTGGCCTGAAAACTTTTCGCACAACAAAAACCGTGCTGAGGCGATGACGCTCTACAGCACGGTTTTTTCTTACCGGTCATTACTTCACAAAAGCCGACAATCAGCCATCGACAGTCCCCTTGTCAACCCGACGCAGCTCTTCATATAGCGTCCCTAGCCCCTCAAACACGTAATCTGGTTTTGCCGGCGCGGAAATAATATCTTCACGCCGCGCTTCACCAGACAGGACGAGAATCGAAGCAACCCCGGCATTATGTCCCATCACGATATCCGTGTAAAGCCGGTCGCCGACCATCGCCACCTGCGTTCGCGCCACCGGCTTCTTGCGGAACATCGCGTCGATGATCTGCCGGTTCGGTTTGCCGATGATCTGGGGCTTCACGCCCGTCGACGCCGTAATCAGTGCGATCATCGCTCCGCAGTCCGGTATGTAGCCAGTTTCGGTCGGGCAGTTGAAGTCCGGATGCGTGGCAATGAACGGCACCCCGGTGCGAATCAGGTCACAGGCCAGCACCAGCTTTTCGTAGGTCAGCGTCATATCAAAGCCGAGCACGACATAATCCGGCTGTTCTCCCGTCAACACAAATCCGTGCGCGAGAAACTCCTGTTCCAGATCAGGCGTTCCCAGTAAAAAAATCCGTGCAGCCGGCTTTATTCCTCCCAGATACAACGCTGTCGCTTCGCCGGAAGTCAGAACTTCGTCCGGTTTTGCCGGCCAACCGAGACGGGTCAGTTTTTCAGCGTAGTAATTTGCATTGCGCGATGAATTATTGGTCAGGAACAAGTGATCCCTGCCGGTTTGGCTCAGATAGCGCAAAAAGTCGAGGGAACCGGGCAACAGCCGGTTCCCCAGATAAACAGTGCCGTCCATGTCAAGCAAAAACAATCGGATGTCAGACAGTGAACTCATTTGGGAAACGCCATCACGTGGCCGAAGCTGAGGAATACTTCCTCTCCGTCTTTATACTCGGCAAATGCCGCACCGCGGTCGATGACCCGCAATTCGGTTTCGCCCACCAGTACCCGGCAGTCAGTCGAATCGCCAAGATAAAACTTATTGACCAATTTGCCGCGCAAATAGCCATCGGTCTTGGAAATCCGGATATGCTCGGGACGCACCGCGATTCGTGCCGGCCCGTCAAAAGGCGCAGTCACCGGCAGGGAGCAGTCCAGGGCCTTTAAGCTGATCTTGCCGGCCGATACTTCTCCTTCGAGAAAATTGACCAGGCCGATGAAGTCAGCCACGATGGGATTGGCAGGGTGTTCGTAGACGCGGATCGGTTCGTCGACCTGCTGAATGACCCCTTTATGCATAACGATGATGCGGTCGGACATCGCCATCGCTTCCGCCTGGTCGTGCGTAACATAAACGACGGTGATGCCGAGTTTTTTCTGTAGTTCCTTGATTTCAAACCGCATGCTTTCCCGCAGTTTGGCATCAAGATTGGAAAGCGGTTCATCCAGCAACAACAGCCCCGGTTCCGCCACCAAAGCCCTTGCAAGCGCCACACGTTGCTGTTGCCCGCCGGACAGCTGATTGGGGAAACGCGCCGCATATTCCGCCAGATGAACCAGATCCAGCGCCTGTTCAGTCCGTTCTTTCAGCTTGTCTGCCGGCACTTTCTGGATTTTCAGCGGGTAGGCCACATTGTCGAAAACATTCATGTGCGGCCAAACGGCGTAGGATTGAAAAACCATGCCGATATGGCGTTTTTCCGGCGGCACAAAGATCCCTGCGTCCGATTTGCTGACGACCTGGTCACCGATGGCGATTTCGCCTTCGGTCGCCCTTTCAAAGCCGGCTATCATCCGCAACATGGTCGTCTTGCCACAGCCGGATGGTCCTAGAATCGAAACAAACTCGCCATCCTTGATCAATGCGTTGAAATTGTTTACTGCAAAAACATCGCCGAATTTCTTGGTTACGGAAGTGATTTTTACATCTGCCACAATCCTGGCTCCTTTCAGGTCAAATCCCGATCTGGCCGCGGGAAACCTTGCGCAGAGCCAGGTTTCCGACCAGAACGATCAATAGAATGATTACGGCCAACACCGATGCGTCCTGCGGATCGGCATAGGTTTGGAGTTCGTACAGCAATACGCCGATGGTTTT
>CAZOJA010000101.1:0-7894 GCA_964579955.1 uncultured Veillonellaceae bacterium
GGGAACGGCTCCATAGGGTTGGCGGAAAGTGAAATCGCGGGAATCATGATGTAAATTCCGGCTCATGTCAACCTCCTTGTCACAGCATTAGCTTAGGTCTTCTTCGAATTTGCGCACTTCGAAACAACTATACTCTGTATCGCACATGAAGTGAGTGTCTTCTTCAACATGAAAACTCATGAATTTACTCTCACGCGCCGTAAAAACGTATTCCACCGGCAAGCCGAAATAGGCGGCAACCTCCTCGGGGCTGACCGGATCAGGTTCGCGGCGGCGATTCAAATGCGCATAACGGCGAAAATTATACTCGCTCCAGCTCAGCAAAACCACCGCACTCGCCAGCGCCGCCACCAACAGTTGCAGCAGCACGCGCACGGTTGCTTCGACATGACTCCAGGAAAAGATGTTTTCAATGAAGTATAAGCCGGCAAAATACCAGAGTGCCAACGTAACCATGACGAAAAAATACAGCACGGCGCCAGTGCCGGCAACAATCAGGGCCCTTTCGGTAATTTTCCGGTTTGCACTGCTGCGTCTGGGATCATCAATAATATTCGGGGCCATCTCAATCTCCCGTTCCTTCGGTATTAGGCGCTTTTAACCCGCGGTCGGGGCTTTTCCAGATTGCCCGGATTCCCTTCTGCTTCAACAAGGCCCTGGGCGTCGCGTACACGGTGGTCAGGGCGCTAAACAACCAATAAAACAAAGGGTACCAAATCACCCATAAATAATAACGCGGCAAAGTACTGTCATACTTCTTGTCGAGCGCCAAACTGACAATGAACTGCAACAAGCATACCATTGCGGCAACCGATCCATTCCATTGGGGAAAAGGGTTGCCGGCCAGTTCCGCCGGCAATTCAATTTGAAAAAGTTTAGCAAGGAGCCAGGCGCTGCTGAGACCGATAAATGTGAACGACCAGAGCACACTCATGCCATAGTCCAGATACAACGGCCATAAGCGGCGAGTCCGGCTGTCATGCAGAATACTCACATGCCGCTTCAATACTTCGACGCCGCCCTGTGCCCAGCGAACCCGCTGCCGCCAAAACCCGCCGATCGTCTCCGGCACCAGAATCCAGCCGATTGCGTTCAATTCATACTGGATCGCCCAAAATTTCCGCTCGATTTTCCAGGACACATTAATATCTTCAGTTACCATGTCAGTATCCCAAAGTCCCGCATCCAGCAAAGCCCGTTTGCGAAATGCCGCAATCACGCCGGAAATGGTCATCACCTTGCCAAGCAGGCGCTGGGTCCGTTTGATCAGGCCAATGACACTGGCATATTCGGCGGTCTGCACCTTTGCCAGCAATGAAGTCCGGTTCTTGACGCGGGGGTTGCCGGTCACCGCGCCGACCCGATTGTTTTTTACAAAAGGCGCCACCATCCAGGTGACCGCTTGCGGATCCAAAATGCAATCGGCGTCAATGCAGACGAGAATCTCGCCGCGCGACATAAAAAACGCATAATTCATCGCATTGGCTTTGCCCATGTTTTCCCTCAATGACAGATAACGGACCCGGTCATGCGCGGCCGCCAGCTCCTGGACGATCTCCAGTGTCCGGTCGGTACTGGCATCATTGATCACAATGATTTCCAAGTTGGGGTATGTCTGCGCCAGGACACCTTCGACAGTTTCCCGGATGCTTTCCTCCTCGTTGCGACCGGGGATCAGCACCGATACCATCGGGTATCGCTCCAAAACCGGCTCCTGGTGGCTCCCCCGCTCATAGCGCCAATAAAAAATGCTGGCGCCCACCATCCAAATCACGCTCATGAATATGGGATAAAAAAAGACGAAATTAGCGCCGATCATCCAGACCAATAAAAATACCGGCGGATAGAACAGTAATAGGTCTCGGATAAAATCAACCATTAGCAGCCTCTTCGCATCGCTTCTTTATACTTAATGCCAAAAATCAAAATGGGGAATCATCCCGCTGGTTGGAAAAAAGATTCTCGGGATAGTAGCCGATATGTACCGCCCCTTTGTTGCGCAAGGCACGCACCTGTCTACTTAGCTCAGCGCGTGAAACCCATTGGTCTTTTGCCCAATCATAATTTTGCAGCTTGAATACTATTTTTTTTGCATTGGTTTTGTCTTTCAACACTGTTGCCGCAAGCTGCTCCAGCCAGGCAACCGTTCGGTCCCCCTGTTTCTCCATATATGGATAGGCCATGATGACGGTGTAGTCATATAGCGCAAGATATTGCCGGAAATCCTGGGCAAACCACTCCACCGCCGCCGGATTCAATACGGCTTCAGCGTAGATATTGCGGGCAGATTGGGCATTGGGCCGGTATTGGCGGATTTCATGGATCAGCTCACTGGTAAGTTCGTTCAGTGCGTTTGTTTTCATTTTCGTCCATTCCTGGCGAATTTTAGGATCCTGCAAAATCTCCGCAGTTAACTCCATGCCAAAACGGTTGCGAAATGCGGTCTTGGCCGGAACGGAAAAATCTTCATAATCATTCATATACAGATCGTCTTGAAACAATACGCCCTGGATCGGCACATGCATGGCCAGCTCACGAACCATCCGCTTCAATTGTTCGCGCACGCGCGGACTGAAGGGCGTTGCGCGGGTATACCAACCTTTGCCTTTGTCATCATAAGCGGTGATGATTTCGTCAGGGTGATCTTTGGTCAGCCATTGCCCGGACAAGGTTGGAAGCCAGGCATAAACCCGCAGGTTGTTTTTGCTGAACTGCTGCGCAATATGACTGAAAACATCCACTTTCACCGGCGCTACATCGTTATGGAAATACACGCTCTGGATGTTTCCATCACCTTCAGTGTCAGCAAATGCCTGTAAATATACCGTGTTGGCGCGAGTACGGACAACCCGGTTCAATGCCAGATCAAGATTGGCCTGCATCTGCCGCTTGTCGGCATCATACAGGGCATCGATATCCAGTTGGACAACACTCACCGGGTAAACATCCATCGCATAATTTGACATGAACTTTGCAAAAGCCTGGATATCGGGGTTTCCCCAGATTATGCCGCGTCTGGCGGCCTGCAGACTCGATTGGCCGCGCGGATTGGCGCCGCCTTCCAGGCCGAAGGTCACTTCAAATCCATTAGCCCGGGCTGCCGCCAAGGTGAATTCGTTATATTCCCCATAGGGCCAGGCCAATGCCCGGGCCTTGCGCCCCAGTTTCTGTTCAAACAAGTCCTGGCTCGCCTTCAAATCATCCTGTACTCGCTGTTTGAATGCATCCAGCGTTTCAATGCCTGTCGCCCCATAGATAAACGTAGTTGCTGCATGAGATGCATCACCCAGCGCATTGTTAAGCACCCGATAGTGCAGATTATAAGAATGGGAAGCAATCTCTACCAGCCCGGACGCCATCATTTCTTTGATTTGTTGCCAGTTCATGATCCTGTCGGGATCGTTCGGCGGTACTTCCTGCCAAACGCCAACGACCGCCAGCACCGCTGGATAATTATATTCTTTTAGCAGCGGATAGGCCTTTTCATAAAACGAAACATAGGCGTCATCAAATGTTAACAGGACACTTTTCGGCGGTAATACTTTCAACCCCTGATTATACTGAATATAGTCATCCAAGCTAATCACACGATAGCCGTTGCTGCGCAAATATTCAAAATGAGCCCTTAGTCTTTCGGGCGTAACCGTATAAGGATTGGCCTGTTTGCCAACACTGATGTATGGACCGACATGGTGATAGCAAAGTATGGTTACCCCGGGCTGCGCCGCTACCGGCCCGGAATGCAGCAGTAACAAAAAGATCAGCAGGATCGCGTTCAAAAGGCGCCGCATGATCCCCCTCCTCACCAAAGTAAATTCAAGTTTAAGTCGCACTGAAACTTGCTAAAAGAGAATGCTGGGCTAAAGCGGCTATTCCCTGTTGTGATGCCATACTCACAGCCGATGACTCCATAAAGCAAAGTATTAAAGTAATGTCCATACTCCAGCCGGACAAACGGGCTGAAACTCCAGGCCGCAGGCCGGTCGGCGCCCATCTCAAAAAAGGCCCTGCCTTCCCAATAACCCCGATGCACATATTGCCGGTATGCCAGTCCGGTACCGAGAGTATAGCGCAGGTCAGGGCTGTCATAGTACGGTGATGACAATGCATACCGGGACTGACTCAGGTAACTCGACCAGACAATTCGTTTGAACTGATCGTCGCGCAAAATCCGGTCCCAGTTGAATCCAATGGCATAGGTTGTATTGCCGTCAGTCAACTTGCCTGTTGAATAACCGACAGTAAAGACATCTTCGGTGCGCGGTTTGTTCAGCGTCGCCGGAATATTATATTTGCGCCACGAGTAACTGGCGCCAAACGTCCGGTTCATAATGCGCTGCACTACTGCCTGTGCTTCATTGACCGGCGCCATGCCCGAGAAGAAACGCACGCTGGAAAAATCGTTGATATGTAGTGTGAGGTCAGTTTGGTACCCGTCCATATTCGCCATGCCGTTATAATTCGCCCAGACGCTAAAATCATAATTCATGCCTGTAACGCGAATCCCCGGTCCTGACGTCCAGTACTCCGCAACATCTCCGGTGTTGGTATCCCGCAGCCGCATGCGTCCGGTTTGCGCCAATACGCTGAAATTGCCGCCGATTCTGCTCTCCAGTACCATCGAAGCGGAATAATTGTCTTTCCCTTTGTAGTCATTGAAATAAGTGGAACTGATAACCATCCTGCCGCGGCTCATTTCCTGGTATTCACGCAAGGCTTGCGCCGCCGCGGGTGTTCGCAGCTGCTCCTGACTTAAGGAATCCAGCAGTTGCCTTGCCTTTTCCGCATCGCCGGTAGCGGCGGCCGCTCTTGCCATACCTGCCGTCCCTGCAGTATCGCCACCCGGCAGGCCCCGCAGCAATTGGTAGTATTTGAAGGCCTCGCGCGGCAATCCGCTGGTATTGAGCCTGTCGGCATACTGGCGCAAAAACGCGGTATTATTTGGCATTTTTGTGTTCACCAATGCAAAAACTTGTCTGGCGGTCCACAAACGCCCCTGCGCCACATAAAACAGGCAGTCATCCATGACGATCTCAGCCATACGTGGATTTGCGCTCATCACTTGTTCATAATTCTTTAGCGCTTCCGGTACGCGGCCAAGCTGAACCTGCGCCAAGGCCGACCCCAGTTTGGCCAAGTGGTTTTGCGGTTCTTTCTGCAAGACCACGGCGTAGAGCTGCAATGCTTTATCAAATTTGGAGATCCGCAAGTAACAGTCCGCTAAAATTCGCAATCCGTAAACAGGTGCTTTTGCCGGGTCGGGCCAAAGTTTTTCCGCCGCAGCGATCGCCGCTTCGAGATTGCCATTCGTGCGCAGCGCATCGACATAATCGCTCTGCATCGCCGGTGTCGCCTGGTCCTTTTCGATGTATGGACGCAACAACAGGATCGCTTTTGCCAGATCATTGCTGCGAATACTGGCTACCGCCAGCAATGCCTCTACTTCTTTGTGCCTGCCTGCATCGCCCTGTTTTACTGTCAGCTGCCGCGCCAGTTCAAAATCGTCGGCCGCCCGGCGGCTGTCGCCATTTTGCAGGCGGGCCTGGCCCCGCGAAATCAGCACTTCCATGTCTTGCGGGTTCGCTGCCAAATAGGCTTCGTATATTTTCTGCGCCTCCGCCGGGTTTTGCAGCCGGATCAACAGTTCTGCCGCCAACAGGCGCCAGCGTTTTTCGCCGGAGGCCGCCCGCTCCTGGACCAGCGGCAGCGCCTCGGCAAACCGGCCCTGGCGGACATAGGCATTTGCCATCGCCTCTTTGACATAGTTCGGAACATCCGGGCGGGTGCGCAATTTCGTTTCATAAAAATCAGTGGCTGCCTTATCCTCGCCAGCCCAGTGCATCACAAGCGCCGAATCAAACAATACCGGAGCTGCCGCAGGGTACTTGCCCCGCAGTTCGACAAACAGCGACACCGCCGCTTTGAAATCGCCGGCGCGCGCCAGCGCTATCGCCTGATCGTGCTGCGTCTGCCAAACTTGCGCCGCCGCCTGAACCGGCAGGGGAGACCGGCCAAAACCAACCCAGAGCAGACAGAGAACACAAACTGAGCAGGCCAGGATGCGGTTCCAATGGAACCGCATCCTGGCCTGCTCCTTGCTTCTCATGCAAAAGCGTTTACTCTGCCGCATCATAGCCTCACATCATTCTTTTGCCGGCGGTTTCGGTTTGGATTTCAGATGACGGAAGAAAAGCAAACATAGGAGCAGAATTGCCAGTAAAGCGGCTGCCGCCAGGATTAAAGTGCTGTTCTGTTCCCAAAGTTGCGCCGCCATCCCCTTGGCAACCGGCCGTTCGATCTTGACGCTTTTGTCACGAATATCCAGCGAATACACCGGGCCTGCTTGGCGATAGACCATGATATTTCCGTTGAGTCTGGCGTAATGGTCGGACTTGTTAAGATGTTGCAGCGCCTCAGCCAATAGCGGCGCTTCTTGATTTACCGACAGGATCAGCAACGGAAACCCCTTATGGTCGCCAATCCGTCCGACAACCGAATTGACATTGGCCTGGTAGTCAAACCGGCTGGTCCGGTTGTCTTTGCGCAGCAACGTAAAATCCTGCCCCAGCGCAATTGGCATTTTTTCCTGTAAAAACTCCGGAATGTTTTTGTTCATCGCCAACACTACAATATATTGATTGGCGGGAATTGTCGTTTGTTCAGCCAGGGGCAGCGCGGCGGGAAAGGCATATGTCGCGGAAGGCAGTTGCCGGTTCAGCAATACCACTGTATCGGCAATTACTTTAAGCAACGATCCGCCCAGCGTTTCATCGACCAAAAGCGTGCCTGGTTGCGCCAGATGCAGGCCCAGATTATTCCAGGCGAAGGACGGCGATTTTATTTGCCCCGCCCCCCACATATAACTGGCGGGGAAAATCTGCGCCGTCTGGATTTTGCCCCGTACCGGGCATTGCGCCGGTTCTTCCGGGTAGGCGAACTGGACATTCAAGTTGTTGCGTGCAAACAGTTCCACGCCGGCCGGCAGAATAATTTCACGGCGAAACTGGCCCGATTGGTCCAGCATTGAACTATGGACCAGATTATTGTTGAATAAGACATCCAGGCGAACCGGGCGTAATGAATCGACGCCTACGGTATAGGCGCCTTCCAGATGGATACCCAGTCGTTCAGGCAGCTTGCCGAGCAGCGCAGGGTAGAGTTGGAAATCGGCCGGCACGGTCTGGATGCCTTCCTGCACCGAAAAATTGCCGAAAGCAATCGCTTCCGTCGCCTTTCCCACCGGTGTTTCCACCGGATCAACCGTGATTTTCTGGCTTGCCGCCGGGTTGACCGGAAATACCGGCAAGTCTGCCAGTTGTTTCGCCAGTGTTGCCAGCGAAGGGGCATCTTCGGCAGAAATCAGTAAAGTGTTCGGATCAGCCAGTACCATGCCGGCTTGCGTTTTGTCAAAATAGGCCGGCAGCTGCTTGCGCAGACCAACCCAAATCCGTGGCGCCGCCGGTTTGCCTGCCAATTCGCCGGCGCGGACAATTTGCACATCAAGATGGGGGAAATTTTTCTTGAGCAAGCCATACGTCCAGGCTGCCGGCATCATTTCCGGCAATGCTGCACTGGCAGGGACCACGACAAACAAAGACTGCTGGAAGCTGCCAAAAAAATCGCCTACGGTTCGCACCGGCAGCATGTCATAGTTCACCGCGAGTCTTGTCTCTTTGTGCACCGTAAAAAACAACCCGCCGGAATATAGATCACGACAGAGGTCATCACTGATGTACATTTTGGACTTGATCTGCAAGCGCAAGGCTTCCTGTCGATTTCGGTCAATCGGCAGGTTGAACGTGAGCGCATTCCTTTGCCGCAACTCTTTGACGGTTCGCGCTTCCACCAGTTTGTCTTCAAAATAGAAGAAAAAGATCGTTTCGGCATGCAGCTG
>CAZOJA010000102.1:0-7883 GCA_964579955.1 uncultured Veillonellaceae bacterium
TCGTCTCTTTCTTTTTGTGTACAGGGGGAAGATGTAGTATGGAAAGTTTCGTTCGACTTTGTGACAAACTGTCTGTTGCCTGCGGGGTGGCTTCGGGGGTTCTGATGGTGTTTTCCACTTTGTTGGTGTTGGCAGAAATCGTGATGCGCGGCGTCTTTTCAAAAACGTTGTATATTACGGAAGAGTATTCAGGTTATTTGATGGCTGCGCTGACCTTTTTGGCTTTGGCTTATACGCTAAAGGATAAAAGTCATATCCGGATGACTTTTTTGCACACGATTGCCAAAGGCAAAGCAAAACTCTGGCTGGATGCGTTCGCTTTTTCCGTCGGATTTGCTTTTTGCGCAGTATTGACATACACAACCGGCGAATTCTTTTGGGACGCGGTTGTCACCAAGAGCCGCTCCATGCAGATCTCTCAGACCTATTTGGCGATTCCCCAGTTTTTTATGCCTTTTGGTACGGGAGTCATGATGTTGCAGTTTGCGGCCGAAATTTTGCGTACGATTCTGTTGCTGCGTGCCGGCAAAGTGGATGCGGTCGAAGCGGAATCCAGCATGTTGGGACGATAGGGGGGAGAAAAAATGGACTTATTTACCGTATCATTCTCCTTATTGGCTTGCCTTGCCGCGTTTCTGCTCGGCACGGTCTGGGTCGGCATTTCGCTCTTCCTGGTGGGGGCTGTAGGTTTTCTCTTGTTTACCGAGAGTCCGCTGCTGACGATTATGGCCAATATCACCTGGAACAGCACCAGCGGTTCGACGATGCTGGCGCTGCCCTTGTTCGTATTGATGGGCGAGATTTTGTTTCGCAGCAAGATTTCCGAAAACCTGTTCAACGGTCTGTCGCCGTGGATGGATCATTTGCCGGGGCGATTGGTTCATGTAAACATTGTCGCCTGCACCTTGTTCGCGGCGGTCAGCGGATCTTCGGCCGCAACTACTGCTACGGTCGGCAAGATCACTTTGCCGCAGCTACTGAAACGAAATTATGACAGAAGCCTGGTTCTGGGATCGTTGGCAGGGGCAGGGACTCTTGGCATCATGATTCCTCCCAGCATGATGATGCTGGTATACGGGATTTTGGCGGATGTCAGTATCGGTAAGCTGTTTATTGCGGGCGTCATCCCGGGACTCTTGTTAGCGGTTGGCTTTAGTGGTTTTGTTGCGCTGCGGTGTCTTTTTAATCCGAACCTGGCGCCTCGTGGAGATTTGCGCTATACTTGGGGCGATCGGTTGAAAACCATTCCCCAGTTGTTGCCGGTCATCTTTCTGATCGTCATGGTACTGGGCAGCATATATCTGGGATGGGCCACCCCCACAGAAGCCGCGGCGGTCGGCGTGTTGGGGTCCCTGTTCTTTGCGAAGATTTCACAGAGTCTAGATTGGAAAGTCTTTAAAGAAGCTTTAATGGGATCGGTTAAAACAAGCTGCATGATCATGTGGATTGTCTGCGGGGCTTCGTTTTTATCGGTCGCTGTTGGATATCTCGGCATTCCGGCGGGATTGACCGCATATATCGGCACTTTGGCGTTATCCAAATACATGCTGATCGCTATTTTGTCAGTCATGTATATTATCCTCGGTTGCTTGCTCGATGGGTTTTCGATGATCGTCATGAGTCTGCCGATCGCGTTGCCATTGATCAAGGCAGCCGGGTTCGATCCGATCTGGTTCGGCATCTACCTGGTGGTCATGATTGAAGTTGCCCAGATTACGCCGCCAGTCGGCTTTAACCTGTTCGTCATCAATGGCCTGGTTGGCGATAGTCTGTTCACTATCGCGAAATATGCGTTGCCTTCTTTTATTATCATGATGCTGTTCACGATTGCCATTACGGTTTATCCTGACCTCGTTCTGTTCTTGCCCCGGCTGATGATCAAGTAGCTTTCGCAGTATCCGGCAAGGAACGCACAAATTGAAAAGCCTGCTTTGTATGACGCAACAGCAGGCTTTTTTCATGGAACGGCGTATAGGATATAATGAATTCAATCGCTGTCCAAGATTTTTGAAACGAAAGGAATGCGTCGTGAATATCCAGATCTTTGGCACGAAAAAATGTCGGGAAACCCAGAAAACCGAGCGCTATTTCAAAGAGCGGCGGATTCCCTATCACTTCGTGGATTTGACCGAAAAGGGACTCTCCAAAGGCGAACTGGAAAAGGTGAAGGGCGTCGTGGGAATAGAGGCGCTGTTGAACCGGAGCGGCAAGGAATATAGCCGGCTCAATATGCAATACATCGTACATAACAGGGAAGAGATGATGTTGAAGCATCCGTTGCTGCTGAATACGCCAATAGTAAGAAACGGACCTCAGGCTACGGTCGGGTATTGTCCCGAGATCTGGCGGGATTGGCAATGATCGCGGCATATGTTTACTTGCTGGAATGCGCCGACGGCTCATATTACGCCGGCTGGACGACAAATCTATCCGCCCGGCTTGCGGCGCATAACGCCGGGATCGGTGCGCGCTACACCCGTTCCCGGTTGCCGGTCCGGCTTGTCTATTGGCAGGAACTCCCTGACAAACAGGCGGCGATGCGGCAGGAAGCGGCAATCAAAAAAATGACCCGCAGACAAAAAGTGCTAATGGTCGAAAGTTTTTCGTCGCCAGCAGCAGCGGCGACCGAGCAGGAGGCGTAGTCATGCACGCAGGGGGAGCTAAGCCAGGCAGCATCATTTACGGCGTAAGGGACGTTCCGCCGCTTGGGTCGGTTGTTCCTCTGGTGATGCAGCATGTAGCGATGCTGTCGGTCGAACTGGTTTTTCCGGTGATCGTGGTTACGATGGCCGGAGGTACGGTGGATATGGCGCGGGACGCTGTCAGCCTGATGATGATAGCAATGGGAATCGGCACAATTCTGCAGGCCTGGCGCAAAGGTCCGATCGGTTCGGGGTATTTTTGCGCGCATGAGACAGGGACGGCCTACTTCCCGGCAGTGATCGCAACGATCCAGTCGGGCGGGATCGGGTTGATGAGCGGTATGGTAATGCTCTCCGGAATATTACAGATGCTGTTCAGTCGACTGATTCATCGGTTGCGTATCCTGTTTCCGTCCGAAATCATCGGTCTGATCATCGTTATGATGGCGTTTTCCTATATCGGGTATGGCATGAAAGCATTCTGGGGCGTCGGCGGCGAACATCACAAAGCGGTTCCGGCCACGCCGGAAGCGATTGCGGTGGGGTTCTTCACTTTGCTGGTGATTATTTCCCTCTATATATGGGGCGGCAAACGCATGCGCGAGTATGCGATATTGGCTGGCATGGCGGTCGGCTATATCGGTGCGTGGTGTTTCGGTGTGATTGACAGTGCGGCGATAGAGCGAGTCACAACAGCGCCGGTATTTACCTTTCCCAATGTCCAGGGAGGCTGGACGTTTGACCTGCGGTTTTTGCCGGCGTTTGCAGTGGCGGCGTTATGCTCGAGCATCATCACGATCGGCAATATGTCTACCTGTCAGAAAGTCAACGAACTCGACTGGCGTCGTCTGGATCTGAAGTCGGCCGGCAACGGGCTGTTCGCCGAAGGACTGGCGACTTCGGTCAGCGGGGTGCTCGGCGCATTGCCGCAGACGACCAGTCCCGGCAGCGTCGGTTTGTCGGTCGCAACCGGCGCTACCAGTCGATATCTGGGTTTTGCCGTCGGCAGCGTCCTGATTGTTCTGTCTTTTTTCAGCCAGATCGCCACCTTTCTGGCTATCATGCCCAAACCGGTGATTGGGGTGATTTTGCTGGTGGAAATTGCATTTATCTTTCCTGCCGGCATGCAGGTCTGCACTTCCCGAATGCTTGATTTTCGCAAAATGTTTGTGATCGGACTGGCAATCGCTTTTGGCATGGCTGTTGATGTTGTGCCGGAAATGAGCCGAGCTTGGCCGGCGTGGCTGTCCCAGCTATTTAATTCGCCGATCGCTCTTGCCTCGATTACGGCGATTCTGCTGACTTTACTGTTTCGTATCGGCATCGCCAGCCACCAGGTGATGGAGTTTGAACTGAAGGAATATCCCGAACGGCTGGCGCAGTTTTTGGAAGAAAGCGGTGAGGCATGGGGCGCACGACGGGAGGTGATCCACCGGATGCTATTTTCGCTGGAGGAACTGCTGCAACTGATCGAGGCGGAGAATCTGGCCACGAGCAAGATAAAACTCGATATCAGCTTTGAAGAATTCAACCTGGAAGCGGTGGTTGCTTATGAAGGAACGCCGCCGGTATTGTCGCACATCCGGCCGAGCGAAGAGGAACTGATGGCGGAGGAGGGCGCACTGGCCAAGTTGTCTGGTTTTTTGGTGCGCAAGTATGCGCAGCGAATCAAGATGGAGGAAAAGGAAGGCAAATGCCAGGTGAGGCTCGGTTTTGAGCACTAAAAAAGCCGGTTGCCCGGCTTAAATGTCTCCGTCGCCAAATAGGGAATGAAAAACAATCCGGTTGCGACCCTGCAGCTTTGCCAGATATAGTGCGTTGTCGGCGATCCGCAGCGCCTGTTCCGGCGTGTTGCCGACGGTGGGAACGGCGGTGGTGTAGCCGGTGCTGATGGTGAGGGTAGGCGCGATAGACGAAA
Organism: uncultured Veillonellaceae bacterium; assembly: GCA_964579955.1. Taxonomy (GTDB): domain Bacteria; phylum Bacillota; class Negativicutes; order UBA1444; family UBA1444; genus UBA1444. Next base: position 4,561 of record CAZOJA010000102.1, read on the forward strand.
AACCATGGACAATCGCCAGGTCGAGCACGGCCTGGCGAATTTCTTCCAGCACCTGCTGGGCACCGGTCGAGTCGGTGTCCGGTAAAATCACGGCAAATTCCTCGCCGCCATAACGCGAGCAGAAATCGGCCGGGCGGCGCAGCGGCTGCCTGATGGCTCGGGCGATCGCCTGCAGGCAATGGTCGCCAGCACTGTGACCATAGTGATCGTTGTATGTCTTGAAAAAATCCAGATCCAGCATGGCAATCGACAGCGGAGTTTTGTCCCGCTGCGCCCGCAGCCATTCCTGCGCCAGTCTTTCATCGAATGTCCGCCGATTGGGGATCTGGGTCAGATAATCGGTTGCAGCCAGCCGTTCCAAAGTGGCGACGATGTTTTGTGTCTGTAGCCTCGAATAGGCATGGCACAGGCGGCTGATGGAATCGGAGGAAGCATTGCGGGGTGGACTGACGATGACGGTAGTCTGGGGTGAAAGGTACTGGCCAAACAGCTCGTATAACGCCTTGCCGGGACCGACATAGGAAATGCCGCCTGTGATATAGCGAGCCGCCGCGATTTTTGCCGCGACCTCGGCATGACTCATTTCTTCATAAGCCACGATTTCATAATTGACATGCATCAGGTCAAAATGGCGGAGGTGCCGCATCAGGACGTGAGTTCCTGCGGTGCTGTTATTGAAGACAAGCAGGTCGGTTCCGGCGGGGATTTTGCTTAACGTCAAAAAATAGTCGGTTGGCGGAACAAACTCCAGCGCAATCACTTTATCTGCGCCAAACGCCGTTTCCATTTCCGCACGGCGATTGACCAGGCAGACAACCATATCATTGTGAGCCGCGAGTAAATGCTGGAAGTTATCGACGGTGGCGGTGACAATCTCCATGTCCCCGCAGAGACTGGCGGTCACCACAGCTTTGATTTCTTCCACATTGGCCGGGTTGGCGCCGATGACGGCGATTTGGATGGACAAAGCAGCAAGCCCTCCCTTCAAACGACCCGTTCTGATGCTAACGATTCAATGCCTTGCGCAGTCTTGGTGCAAGGAATAGCGCAATCGGCAGTCCCACTCCGGAAGTCAGCAATGAGGCCGGCATGTTGCTGATTGCAACAGCCAGGCTGCCGGTTACTTGCCACCAGGCCAACATATACCCGCCGAGGGTCCAAGCCGCAGCAACAAGGCAACCGAGCACGGCGCGCAACAACCAGCTCCGGACAGGCTCGGCGTTTTGCAAACCAACTTGGGGCCATAGCCCGTGTGCGATGGTTCCCGCTAACAGGCCGGCTCCTCCTTTGATGAAAAACGACCAGAGCGTATAGGGTGAAAAACCCATCAATAAATCAAAGAAAGCCGAGCCGATGGCAGCTGACAGCCCGGCATAGACTCCGCCCTGGGAAATTGCCACGGTAAACATGAACGCTGTTCCCAAGTGAACCATCGCGCCGACACCGAGCGGGATCTTCAGTGATGTGGCAATCGCGCACATGCCTGCCAGCACGCCGATGGTAACGGTGTCTTTGATTGTCAGGCGACGCTTGTTACTCATGATTCGCCTCCCACAAGGTCTTCAGCGAGGGTTCCAGCAGGACCCCTTCGCGGGTCGGCGCGCCAGCGGCATAAGTCCGGGCGACCGCAGCAAACACAAATGAACCGGCTTTCTCCACTGCCTCTGGCAGATCGGCGCCACGCAGCAATGAGCCCAACAGAACACTGGCGAAAATATCGCCGGTTCCCGGATAACGTACCGGAATCAGTTGGCTGATGCTCTGGTGGAAGCGGCCGCTAAGACGGTCGTAGCTGAGATTGGCAACCTGTTGGCTTGCCAGCGGCACGCCGGTAATGACGACTTGTCGCGGTCCCAGCGCGGACAGGTCCACCAGCCAGGATTCCAGCGATTCGGGCCGGCTGACCGGCGCCTGATACGGCTGGTTCAGCAAGAAGCAGGCTTCAGTGTAATTGGGCGTGATGATGTCGGCCTGACGAACCAGTTTCTTGATTCGTTCCTGCATCTGCCCGGTATAAACAGAATAAAGTTTTCCTTCATCCCCCATGACCGGATCGACCAGAACCAACGGATGGTTTATGGAGAAGTCGCTAATCAGCTGCGACACAAGTTCGATTTGTTCGACCGAGGCGAGAAAACCGCTGTAGATGCTGTCGAAACGAACGCCCTCCCGTCGCCAGTGGGCAGAAAAGTCGGCAATGTGCGAAGAAAAATCGCTGAATGCGACAGCGGAAAAGCCTCCCAGGTGGGTGCTGAGAATCGCGGTAGGAAGTGGACAGGCCTGGATTCCCAGGCAGGAGAGAATCGGCATTATCACGGTAAGTGAACAGCGGCCTACACAGGACAAATCGTGTACAGCCAGGACTCTTTTCGGAGCAGTGAGGTTCATCAAGGGCCTCCCTTGGACAATTTTGCCGGATTGCCGCCAATTGGCAGGAAGGATCGGGTTGTGTCGCGAAAATATTCCGATACAATTATACTTGCTGAACATCTGTCTGTATAGCAAGCCGGCGGATAAAAGTTTGACGCAGATTGCCAGCATGTAAAGCATTGAAAACAGAGGGAGGATTATCATGTTTGTTAAAGACGCCGATAAACCATTGGTTGCCGTTGTCGCCGGAGTGCAGCGAAAGACGTTGGCCGTGGGCGAACACACCCTGATGTCCAAATTTGTCCTGGAAGCCGGTTCGGAGTTGCCGTTGCACAAACATCCCCATGAGCAGATCGGCTTTCTGGTTTCCGGCAAGATCATCCTGACAATCGGCGACGAGGCTTGTTCGCTGGAGCCGGGAGACAGCTGGGCGGTTCCAGGCGGTGTGGAGCACAAGGCGGAAGTGTTGGAGCGGGCCGAAGCGATCGAGGTGTTTTATCCGGTACGGCAGGATTATCTGTAATAGGGGAACTCATCGATGCAAAAGATAGCACTCTGTTGGCGGCGGTTTGATTGCAGGAAGGACGTCTGCGCATGTTTATGCGTGGCGTTCTTTCTGTTGTTTCTTCCCCGGGTGTCAGCCGCACCGGAGAATAAGCAGGTGCTGTTTTTGTTTGCCCAGACGCCGGAGTTTCCAGCCCACCCATTGTTTGAAACCGGATTTAAGCAGAAAATGGCCGAAAATCTGTCGGTTCGAGCTTCTTATTCTTATGAATATCTGGAACTGACCAAGTATTCTGCTGAACCTGATTACCCGGGACGTTTGGCGCAGTTTCTGCAGCAAAAGTATGCCAAGAATCAACCCGATATTGTCGTGACGCACCTTGGTCCGGCAGCTGATTTCGCTATCAAACACGGAAGAAAAATGTTTCCCCGCGCCGCCTTTTTCCTGG
>CAZOJA010000103.1:0-7875 GCA_964579955.1 uncultured Veillonellaceae bacterium
GTGCGCTCTACCAAAACCGCTGGCCTGACCACCTGGTGATGCTGCTGGCAACGGTCGGCATCTCGGTCCCCAGTTTTATCCTGGCCACGCTGCTGATTTTCTGCTTTGCCTTGTGGTTACGGATTTTACCGGCCGCCATGTGGGGTTCCCCCGAATATGTCATCTTGCCGGCACTGGCATTGGCCGGCATGCCCACGGCGTTTATCGCCCGCCTGACCCGTTCCAGCATGTTGGAAGTGCTGGCCCAGGATTATGTCCGCACCGCCCGGGCCAAAGGCATATCGCCCTTCACCATCCTCTGGCGCCATGCGTTGAAGAATGCCCTGCTGCCAGTCGTGACCTACCTGGGCCCTATGATCGCCGCGATCTTCACCGGCAGTTTCGTCATCGAGTCCATCTTCGCCATTCCCGGTTTGGGCCGCCATTTCGTCACCAGCATCTATAACCGCGACTACACGGTAATCCTCGGTATCACCGTATTTTACAGCGCCCTGCTGGTACTGATGAATTTTTTGGTGGATCTTGCCTATCTCTGGCTGGATCCCCGCATCAAACCGGAAGGGGAGGATTGACGGCATGGATTTCACACCGCTCAAACCGACCGCCGAGATGCTGCAGAAACAGACCCGGCCGCACCTCGGCTTTCGCCAGGACGCCTGGCTGCGGCTGAAAAAGAACCGCGCCGCGCTGGCCGGCCTGTCGATCATCGTGTTCATCAGCCTGCTGGCGGTTTTCGGACCGATGATTTCGCCCTACTCTTATTCCGACCAAACCCTGGCCAATGCCAATCAACCGCCTTCAGCCGCCCATTGGTTCGGCACCGACAATCTGGGCCGCGACCTCGCCACCCGCGTTTGCTATGGCGCCCGCATCAGCCTGGCCATCGGCATCGTGGCCAGCCTGATCAACCTGGGGATCGGCGTGCTGTACGGCGGTATTTCCGGTTATTTCGGCGGCCGGATCGACAGCGTCATGATGCGGATCGTGGATATTCTGTACGGGATTCCGCTGCTGCTGTATGTCATCCTGTTGATGGTCGTTTTAAAGCCCGGCCTGCTAAATGTGTTTATCGCCCTCGGCCTGGTTTATTGGCTTCGGATGGCCCGTATCGTAAGGGCTCAGGTGCTGGGACTGAAAGAACTGGAATTCGTGCTGGCCGCCCGCGTGCTCGGCGCCAGCCCCCGTCGTCTGATTTTCGGCCATCTGTTGCCCAACAGCCTGGGGCCGATCATCGTTACGCTGACCTTGTCGATTCCGGAAGCGATTTTCATCGAAGCGTTCCTCAGCTTCATCGGTCTCGGCGTTTCGGCGCCGATGGCCAGCTGGGGCGTACTGGCGTCCGAAGGCGTGGTGACGCTTCGCTCTTATCCTTTTCAATTGCTGTGGCCGGCTGTCGCGATCAGCCTGACCATGCTCGGTTTCAACTTCCTTGGCGACGGACTGCGGGATGCGCTGGATCCCCGAATGCGCCGCTGATTCATCCGCCACCGTTGATCCTATTTGCTGGGAGGACCGATTTCTTTGCAACCTGCTCTGTTGACCGTTACTAATCTGCATGTCCACTTCCGCACCTACGCCGGGACCGTGCAAGCCCTGCGCGGCGTCGATTTTTCCCTGGCGGCCGGCGAAATCGTCGGTATCGTCGGCGAGTCCGGGTGTGGTAAAACGGTGACTGCCAGCGCGATCATGGGCATCATTCCCTCGCCGCCCGGACAGATCGTATCCGGCGAAGCCTGGTTTGACGGACGCGATTTGCTGAAGTTGTCGGAAAAACAGTCGCGCTCGCTTCGCGGAAACAAACTGAGCATGATCTTTCAGGATCCGATGACTTCGCTTAACCCGGTCCTGACCATCGGCACACAACTCACCGAACCGTTTATCGAACATCAATCGTTGTCGAGAAACGAGGCAAACGAACGGGCCGCGGAGCTGCTACGGCTGGTCGGCATTGCCGACGGCGCCACCCGACTGAAACAATATCCCCACCAACTCAGCGGCGGCATGAGGCAGCGGGTGATGATCGCCATGTCGCTGGCCTGCAACCCCAGCCTGCTGTTCGCCGATGAACCGACCACCGCGCTCGATGTCACCGTGCAGGCGCAGATCCTGGATTTGCTGAAACGACTGAATCGTGAGCTGAATACCACTCTGGTGCTGATTACGCACGACCTGGGCGTGGTCGCTAGTCTTTGTCAGCGGGTTCTGGTCATGTATGCCGGACAGATTGTCGAGTCGGCGCCTGTACACAGTCTGTTTGCCGAACCGCGTCATCCTTACAGCCTGGGGCTGTTGCAGTCGGTTCCCCAACCCGGCTTTCAGGGAAAACGGCTGCTTGCCATCGACGGACACCCGCCGGATCTGCTGGCGCCTCCCAGCGGATGCGCATTTTTGCCGCGCTGCCGGTTTGCCATGCAGGCCTGTCTTGAAGCGCCGCCGTTATTTTCTCTGACTGAGAATCAGCAAAGCCGCTGCTGGCTCAATCATCCCGATTCGCCGCATGACCCCCGGATCGCGCTCGCGGTCGGAGGTGCGCGATGAACGGTCCGTTGGTGGAAGTCTGTCACCTGTCGAAACACTTTGTCCTTTCCCGCACCTGGAACGGGCGTCCGCTAAAGACCGTACAGGCTGTCAATGACGTCTCGTTCGTCATCATGCCGGGAGAAACCCTCGGCCTGGTCGGCGAGACGGGTTGCGGCAAATCTACGGTCGGCCGAACTCTGGTCGGCCTTTATGAACCGACGGCCGGCAAAGCGCAGCTCGGTGGCCGTGACATCCACGCGACGCTGCGTTCAAAGGAACAGACAGATTTTCGCCGCCGCTTGCAGATCATCTTTCAGGATCCTTATGCTTCTCTCGATCCAAGGATGACCGTAGGCGACATTGTCGGCGAGCCGCTCGACATCCATCAGTTGGTCGCTCCGTCTCAGCGCCGCGAACGGATTCAGGAACTGCTGCTGCAAGTCGGTTTGGACCCCGAGCATGCCGCTCGTTATCCGCATGAATTTTCCGGCGGACAGCGGCAGCGCGTCGGCATTGCCCGGGCGCTGGCCGCGCAGCCCGACTTCATCGTCTGCGACGAGCCGATTTCCGCGCTGGATGTGTCGATACAGGCGCAGATCATCAATCTGATGCAGGATTTGCAACAAAGCATCGGTCTGACTTATTTGTTTATCGCGCATGACCTTTCGATGGTCAGGCATCTCAGCCACCGCATTGCGGTCATGTACCTCGGTTCGTTGGTCGAACTTGCCGACAGCGCTTCATTATTCAGCGAACCGCAACATCCCTACAGCCAGGCGCTGCTGTCGGCGATACCCCTGCCCGACCCCAAGGTGGAGGCGACGCGCGAGCGAATTTTCATGCCCGGTGAAGTGCCAAGTCCGCTCAACCCTCCCTCCGGTTGCCGCTTCCGCACCCGTTGTCGGTCTGCCATGCCGGTCTGCGCGGAAATCGCGCCGCGTTTGATGGATGATGGAACCGGTCACCATACGGCCTGCCATCTGGTCCATCCTGAAAATTAGCCAGACACAGGAGGAACGAAGAATGAATCGACCGATAACCTCGCTGGAACTAAAGCCGCGGATTCTATATGAAGTCGCCAAAGCCGCCTGGGACGGCGCCTTGGTGGAGCGACGCGAAGAAATCTGCCGCCTGGTCTGCGAAGAGTTTGGCGACCGGGTCACCCGGCACCGTGTTGCCAACCAGATCCGGGTCGCCATGGGTTTGCCGCCGCATGAATTGGACAGCACCGTCGGCGAAGCGGACGAAGACGCGCTGATGGGCTTGATGAACGGCCCATTTATCGTCAATGATCCGAAGGCCTGCCAGCAATGCCCCGAAGCGGGCGATTGTTGCGGGCCGGCTTGCCCGCTTCACGCGATCTCCAAAGAACCTGGCGGTGGAATTCAACTCGATCAGCAAAAATGCCTCGGCGAGGGGCATTGCTTAGCGAGTTGTTCCTTCGGCGGCCTGCAGGAAAAATCGCAATTCGTGCCGCTCATCCAATTGCTGCGGGAACAAGCCGGTCCTGTCTATGCTTCTGTCGCACCGGCCTTTGCCGGCCAATTCGGCAAGGACGTTACGGCGGGCAAACTCCGTTCGGCCTTGTTGCGATTGGGCTTTGCCGATATGCTCGAAACTGCGCTGTATGCAGATCTGATCACGATGAAAGAAGCGTTCGAATTCGACGAACACGTCCAAGAAACCGGCGACTTTCTGATCACCAGCTGCTGCTGCCCGGTCTGGATCAAACTCATCGAAGGGCGTTACAGTGAATTGTCGGCTCATATCTCGCCATCCGTCTCCCCGATGATCGCCTCCGGACGGGTGATCAAAACACTTGAACCGCAGGCAAAGGTCGTATTCATTGGACCCTGCATCGCCAAAAAGACCGAAGCGACATTGCCCGACCTGGCAGGGGCAATCGACTTCGTGCTCACCTTTCAGGAGCTGGCGGCCATCTTTCAGGCTACAGGCATCAATCCTTCAGAACAACCTGACGACGAAAACCCCATCGCCTCAAGAGCCGGTCGGATTTACGCCCGCACAGGCGGTGTAAGCGAAGCCGTGGCCGACACGTTGGCAAGAATCCTGCCAAAACGGGCCGGTGCACTGCAACCGCTGAAAGTGGACGGCATTCCGGCGTGCCAGAAAGTGCTGGAGCAGGCAAAAGGCGGTTCCCTGGATGCGAACTTCATCGAAGGAATGGCTTGCCTGGGAGGCTGCGTCGGCGGTCCAGGCCGCATCGCAGGTGTGGAGCAGTCCACCGCAGCAGTGAATGATTATGGCGCTGCGGCGACAGCGACAACCCCGGTGGAAAATCCTCAGGTTTACCAGCTGCTGACCCGGCTTGGCCTGGAAATGTCCGTCTCCTTGGTAGAGTCTGAAAGCCCGGCTGGCTTAGTGCTCGCAAGACGTATACAAAAACCATAGACATGATGTAAAATTAATCTTAACAACTAGCATATAAGGGGGATTCCCATGAACAACAAACCGGTAAAAATTATGGAGACCGTTTTGCGGGACGGCCATCAGTCATTGGCCGCCACGCGCATGCGCACCTCGGACATGATTGAAATGCTCGAGCAGCTCGACGATGTCGGCTATTTTTCGCTGGAGGCCTGGGGCGGCGCCACCTTTGACAGCACGTTGCGTTTCCTCAACGAAGATCCCTGGGAAAGACTGCGCATCATCAAGCGCCACTGCAAAAAAACACCGATCCAGATGCTGTTGCGTGGACAGAACATCCTTGGCTACAACCATTACGCCGATGATGTGGTGAGCGAGTTCGTCAAGCGGGCAGTTCACAACGGCGTCGGAATCGTCCGGATCTTTGACGCGCTCAATGACGTCCGCAACCTGGAAGTATCGATGCGGGTCGCCAAAGAAACCGGCGCTCATGTCCAAGGCGCCTTCGTTTACACGATCAGCCCGTTCCACACCATCGAAAACTTTGTAAAAGTCGCGAAAGATTTGGTTTCCATGGGCGCCGACTCGATCTGTATCAAGGATATGGCCGGTTTGCTGGCTCCCTACGTCGCATATGACCTGGTCAAGGCGCTGAAAGCGGAAGTGTCAGTGCCGATCGACATCCATTCGCATTATACGAGCGGCATGGCCGGCATGGCCTATCTCAAAGCGATCGAAGCCGGCGTCGATATTATCGACTGTGCATTGTCGCCGTTTGCCATGGGGTCCTCGCAACCGGCAACCGAAGCGATGGTGGCCACCCTGGAAGGAACCGAGCGCGACACCGGCATCGCCAAGGAAACGCTGTATCCGATTGCCGATCATTTCCGCGCGGTCAAGAAAAACGTCGCGGAAGCCTTCAAGCTGAATACCGCGATCGATATCGACACCAAAGTCCTCTCGTTCCAGATTCCCGGCGGCATGTTGTCGAACTTCCTGAACCAGCTGAAAGAGCAGGGAATGGCGGACAAATATCCGGAAATGCTGGAAGAAATGCCGAAAGTCCGCGCCGACCTCGGCTATCCTCCGCTCGTCACGCCGACCAGCCAGATTACTGGCTCGATGGCCGCCTTCAACGTCATGTTCGGTCGCTACAAAGTCGTGCCGCGTGAAGTCAAGGATCTGGCCCGCGGCAAATATGGACGGACCCCCGCGCCGATCAATCCGGAGGTCGCCGAGCAGATTCTGGCCGGTGAGCAGTTGATCACGCACCGTCCGGCCGACGACATTGAGCCGCAACTGGAATCGTTGAAAGCCTCTCTGGCGGAAAAAGGCTATCCGAACGCCTCGATCGAAGATGTCCTCAGCTATGCCCTGTTCCCCGATGTTGCGCTGAAATTCTTCGAAGCCAACCGGACAAAATAAAATCGGGAATGCCTGTTAGGCATCCCCGCAAACGACACGGACTCAAACGGATAGAGTATCGTCAGGTGGAGGCATGATTGCATGACCTCCACCTTTTTTCATTTGTTCATCGGCTCATCAGCGGCTCTCCGCCCTGACATCAACCTTCGTATCATAAAACGTGCTGCCTTTGCCCCTGTCAGTCAACCGCTGCGACGCAAGGGCATTGATCGTGCGCCGGCCCGGCGCATCACGCAACCAAGATACTCCGTCGGCGACAACCACTCCGGCAGGTACGCTGTCCGCGATCTTCAGAACGAACGTCACTTCGCCAAGTTCATTGTGCGCCACGACCCGTTGTCCTTCCGTCAAAACCAGTCTTTCGGCATCCAGCGGATTCATCTGCAATGACATCGGACCTTTCTTCGCCACCAGTTCGGCCGATTCGTTGAAGGACGAGTTAAGCGAGTACAGACTAGGCGCCGTCATAAGGAAGAGTTCACCCTTGCCGCCATAGGGAGGAAACCAGTCAGGCAGCGCCGGCGTTTCTCGTGGATTGACGATTTCTATCCTGCCGGACGCCGTGCGGAACTGCATCTTATAGTTCTCGGGCAGAGGCAACGTAACCGCTTCTCCGGCCCGAAGCCGCTGCAAATCGACCTGGTTCAGCCAGTTTCCCGGTTTTTCAAACAGCTGATCCAGCAGTTCTGCTGCCGACTGACGGAAAAAAGGTTCATCCAGACCCATTTCGCCGGCAAGCAGACAGAATGTATCCCAGTTGGATTTGGCATCGGCAACAGGAGAAATGCAAGCCTTTACCCGCTGCAGACCATAATGACCGTAGGAACGGTAGACATCGTCATGTTCAGCCGAAGTGGTTGCCGGCAATACTATGTCTGCATACAGCGCCGTATCGGTCATAAACCGTTCATGCACCACAGTGAACAAATCTTCGCGTGACAGGCCGCGCAGGATGCTGTTCTGATCCGGATAGACCGAGGCCGGATTGGAATGATAAACATACAGGCCCATGATTGGCGGGTCGGACACTCCGCCGTTCAATGCATCCCCCAGCTGATTGATGTTGACGGTCCGCGTCGGTTTATCGAGAAAATCTTCGCGGGTAATGATCGATGTTTCGAAAGCGCTGCCTGTGGACAGGTCGCCGAGCGTTCCGCCGCCCGGTTTTGCATAAGCCCCGACCAACGCTGGCAGACAGCTGATCAAACGGGCGGTCATCGCGCCGTTTCCATATCGGTACAACCCACTGCCCTGGCGGATAAAGGGAGCCGCCGCCTTGCCATAAGCGGCAGCAAGTTCAGTCACGATAGCCGCCGGCACTCCGGTGATCGACGCAACCTTGGCCGGAGAATAGCGGGGCAGCACTTCAGCCGCCAATTGTTCAAAACCGGTAACCCAGCGGGAGAGAAACTCCTGGTTCAACAGTCCTTGGCGCTGCAACTCATGCATGATTCCCAGCGCCAGCGCACCGTCGGTTCCCGGTCGCACCAGAACCGTTCGGTCGGCGATCCGTTTGGCAGTTTCCGTGACATGGGTCTCAAT
>CAZOJA010000104.1:0-7840 GCA_964579955.1 uncultured Veillonellaceae bacterium
TCCACCAGGCGTTGCCGTAGTTGCCGGCCAGGTTGTCATATTTCTTGAATGCCGGGTAGTAGTGCGCCGGCAGCATTTCGCTGTGGGTATAGACATCGACGCCGGTTCCTTTGGTCTGTTCCAGCAGTTGCTCCAGGTCGGTCAGGTCGTGGCCGGAGATCAGGATCGCCGGATTGCCGCGCACGCCGAGGTTGACTTCGGTGATCTGCGGATTGCCGTATTTCGAGGTATTGGCTTCGTCCAGCAGCGCCATCGCCGCCACGCCGAACTGGCCGGTTTTCAGGGTCAGCGCGACCAGGTCCTCGGCGGTCAGCTTGTCATTCAGCGTTGCGGCCAGCGCTTCGTATACGAAGGCGTACAGGTCGTTGTTTTCCTTGCCGATGTTCAGCGCGTGATGGGTATACGCCGCCAGACCCTTCAGCCCGTAGGTGATCATTTCACGCAATGAGCGCACGTCTTCGTTCTGAGTCGCCAGTACACCGACGCTTGCCGCTTTTTCCAGCATGGCTTCTTTCGAATCGACTTCGAAGGTCACGGCGTCATGCCAATCAGCTGCAGCCACTTTGGCTCTGAGCATTTTCCGCAGGGTCAGCATCTTCTTGATCTCGGTTTCGAACGCTTCAGCGTCAAAATTCGCGTTGGTAATCGTCATGAACAGGCCTTTCAGCACTTCATGATTGACGGGGCCGAGTTCCTTGACGTCGAGTTTGCCTTTGACCACGATTTCGGCGATGCCCTTGAGCGAGTAAATCAGCAGATCCTGGAGTTTCGCCACCTCTTCCGTTTTGCCGCAGACGCCGCGAACCTCGCAGCCCGTCCCTTTGGCGGTTTCCTGACACTGGTAACAAAACATGCTCATTTACGCTTCCCCCTTTTATTTATTCCGCAAACTACCACTATGAACAATTTACCATATAATTCTACCCAGCAGCAACCAATTTTACGCCAATTACAGAAATTTTTCTGACATCTCTTTGTTTTTTCAGATTTTTTTATTATTGCAGTTTGTTTCGGCAGGAATCTCTCTTTTCATGTAGAAGGGGAAAGTAGAACTTGTAAGATCGGCGGTGATGTGGAATGAACTGCTGGAAATTGTTCCTTTTTGGCGTCGTGGCCGGCATGATTCTACTGCTGGTGATGGGAACCGGCTACCAGTGGGCCGGCACGCCCGGTTTTTGCGGCTCCTGCCACAGCATGGAACGGGTCCATCGCACCTGGCATGCGAGCACCCACAAGCAATTCGCCTGCATCGAATGCCATCTGCCGAACGGCAATTTTGCCGAAAGTTTTCTCTATAAGGCCAAAGCCGGCCTGCGCGATGTGCGGGACGAATTCGGCCGCAATTATCAGGTGGTAACGCCGCTTTCGGCGGAAGCGCATCAAATTTTGCAAAACAATTGTCTGCGCTGCCATTCGTCAAGCGTCGGCGATACGCGGATGACTAAGGGCGAAGCCCAGTGTACTACTTGCCACCGGGAACTGGTCCATGGCCGCGATGAACCGAAAGGAGTGCTGCAAAAATGAACAAACGAATGAAAATAGTGATCGGCTTGTCTCTGGTTTTGCTGCTGGCATTCGGGTTCGTCGTGATTCGCACTTTTGTCGCCAAACCGCAAGAAACGGTGAAGATCAAACCGATTCCCGCCGGCGAATACGATCCGGCGGTCTGGGGCAAAAACTATCCGTTGCAATACGCTAGTTACCTGAAGAACCGCCAGATGAGTCCTTCACCAACCGGCTACGGCGGCAGTGAGAAAGTGCAGAAGTCGATTATGCAACCGGAACTTCTGACCAATTTCAAAGGCAATCCGTTCAGCAAGGATTACACGGAAGATCGCGGTCACCCTTATGCCGTCGAGGATTTACTGGAAACCAAACGGATCGGCCCGGCCAGCCCCGGCGCCTGCATCACCTGCAAAACGGCGCATGTCGAGACATTTTTCAAAGATATGGGCTGGGGTTACGCCAAAGTCCCGCTGACGGAGTTGACCGCCAAAACCAAGCATCCGGTCGTATGCGGCAACTGCCATGACCCGGCGACGATGGACCTGCGGGTGATCAATCCGGCGTTCATCGAAGCGATGTCGCGCCGCGGCATCGACGTAAAAAAAGCGCCGCGTGAGCAAATGCGCAGTTATGTCTGCGGCCAGTGCCACGCCGAATACTATTTCGAGCCGGGCAGCAGCCGGGTGGTCTTCCCCTGGGACAAAGGGCTGACGCCGGAAGCGATGTACGAGTACTATGCCGGCAAACCGTTCGGTTTTGTCCAGGATTGGCAGCATCCCGACTCCAAAACGCCGATGCTGAAAGCGCAGCACCCCGAGTTTGAGACCTGGAGCGAAGGCGTCCACGGCAAGGCCGGCGTCTCCTGCGCCGACTGCCATATGCCGTTCATGCGGGAGGATGGCCGCAAATATACCTCCCACTGGGTGACCAGCCCGCTGAAGCATATCAAGAATTCCTGCCGCACCTGCCACACCCAGAGTGAAGAATGGCTGTTGACTCAGGTCAAGACGACCCAGGACCGCACCTGGCAACTGATGCATATTGCCGGCCAGACCATCGCACGCGCCCATGACGCGACCGGCCGGGCCGGGCAAAATCCCGCCGCCGATCCTGCGGCGCTGGCCAAAGCGCGCGAATTGATCCGCAAGGCCCAATGGTACTGGGATATCGTCGCCGCCGAAAACGGGATGGGCGTACACAATCCCGGCGGCAACATGAACACCCTCGGCCAGGCGATCGACCTGGCGCATCAGGCGATCGAAGCCGCCACTCAAGCTGGCGGTATAACGAAACAATAAACATCCCAGCAGAACGGACTATTAAAAGGTCTTGGCAAATGCTCGCCGCAACTTGCCAAGACCTTTATTTTTTGCAATCATTTTGCACTACTGTTTGTTCATGTCACATCTGGCGACAGATCAGGCGCGGAAGCGGGACACCTGCTTTTCCAGCTCTTGCGCCAGGGATGACAGATGCTGCGCTGTAGCGGTGAATTCTTCAATCGATGCGGTCTGCTCCTCGATGGCGGCTGCCGAATCCTGCGACAGGCCGGCGATTTCCCGCGCCGCTGCCGCTACTTCATGCGAACGGCTGTCCAGTGTGGAAAACTCGCCGGACGTATGGCCGTTGAGCCGGGCGATTTCATCGACCGCATTGCGGCTGTCGACAGACCGACCGACGATGGCGTCCAGGGCCGTCGACAAATCGGAAACGACGGCAGTAATCCTCTGCAATTCGGTTACCACTTGATTATTTGCATTCTGCGTATCCGTCACCTGGTTTTGGATTGCCGATATCTTTTCGGTCACTTGATTGGCGGCCTCGTCACTCTGCTCGGCCAGTTTCCGCACTTCCTCGGCAACCACGGCAAAGCCCCGCCCCTGCTCGCCAGCCCGCGCCGCTTCAATCGCCGCATTCAGCGCCAGCAGATTGGTCTGACCGGCGATCTGTTTGATTAGGCCAATGATTTGGTTGATGTCGGCCGAATTTCTGGTCAGCGCCGCCACATTTTCGTTCATTGCGCCGACCGTCTTGTTCAGGGCCATGGTTTCCGCCACGACTTTTTGCGTTTGCTGCCGCCCGCCGTCAGCCTGTTGCTGCGATTCCTCGGACAGTTTGGCTGTATTCTGGGCGTGACCGGCCATTTGCCGCATGCTGGCGTTGATCGTACCGATACGGCCGGAAAAATCCTGCATCGCCTTATCCTGGTCGGTGGCCTGACCGGCGACTTCTGAAACCGCCTGCGCCACCTGTTCGACCGCTTTGGCGCTTTCCGCGCTGGCTCGCGATAGGCTTTCCGACAGCGTCTTCACTTCCACAGCGGTGGTTTGGGAAACCTTGATGATTTCCTGCAGTTTGCCGACAAACGCGTTGAAATAGCCGGTGATGGTGCCAATCTCATCCTTGCGCCCAACCGGCAGGCGTTGGGTCAGATCCCCGCCTCCGCCGGCTATTGCGGCGAACGAGGCGGACAGGGTCGCTAGCGGCTTCAGAACCTGATTGCGCACAATCAGCCAGGCGCCGACCGCCACAATCAACGAAACCGCCAAGAAGACGAGTTCGAGCAGCTTGGCCCGCGATACTTTCCGCTGCGACTGCTCGTCAAGCAAAAAGACCAGCTTGTTCATTTCGGCCACATAATCAGGCACCATCGTGTGTATCTGCGCCGCAATCTGACCCGCCTGCCCCTGCGGCGCCGCAATCACGCCGGAAACCGCCGTCTGGAAAGCCTGCCAACGCGGTTTGAGAGCATTAAGTTGGTTCAGGCTGGCTACGTCGTCCATCGGGGTCAGCTTTAAGGCTGCATCACCTTTTTCCAGTCCGTTCATGATTTTTTCATAGGTTGCCAAGTCTTCGCTCATCGCCTTGCGCAACGACTGCTGCTGCGCTTCCGGCGCGACCGCTACCTGTCCTGCCAGCCAAGCCAACCGATAGGCCCGGAACCGTAGGCTGCCGGCAAGATTAATCGACGGCGCGTCGCCCTTCAGCGCATCGAATGTGTACAGATTCACGCCCACGACCATAACGGTAAACAAACTGAGAATCACTAAAATCAGCGAGATTTTCCAGCGAATCGTCATATTTTGAACCCCATTTCCGTTTTTCCAACACAAATTTGCGTTGAATTTCTTATTATTAATACATATTCTTCACAACGCGCTCGATTTCCTTTTCTGTTCACCCGTCAATTGACCCGTCAGTTTTCATTCCTTCACGATTTGCAGGCAGATGCCGGTGGCATCATCACGTAATTCGCCGGCTTCCATCAGTTTTTCCAGGGTTGCCGTCATCTCGGCAAAGCTGCCTACCTGCGACGCCTGGTTGAGTTGGCAAAATTCCGGGCAGTCAGTGAACCCATCGGTAAGAAAACAGAACGAATCGCCGGCTTTAACCGGCAGCACCCCTTGTATGAATTCCGCCTCGTCCCACAGGCCGACAAACATCCCCGGCGTTTCGATTTTTCGTCCATTGGCATAAAATTGAGTGATGCCTGCCCCAACATAACGCAGTTCCTGCTGTGTCAAATCCAATTCAAAGCCGATAATCGCCACATAAGCGCCATCGGTGAAATATTTTGCGGCATGGGCATTCACCTGCTGCAGTTGGGCCAACAAAGGCAATTTCGCCGCCGAAGCTTCACGGAGCAGCACGTTGATTGCCGCCGTCTGAATGGCGGTGGCCAGCCCATGGCCGGAGACATCCAGCAAAAAACCTCGCAACAATTCGCCGCCGTTTTGCCATTCCAACAGGAACGAATCGCCACTGACAAAGTTAACCGGATGATAGAACGTACGAATCTTCACTCGCGGTGAATCGGCGAGCACGGGGAGCAGTTCGCGCTGCACCCGTCGGGCGAACTCGACATCGCGGGCCAGTTCGGCCTGGCGCCGCCGCTCTTTGGTCATGTCGCGCATACTGGCCAGAAAGACGTCACGGCCTTCGATGTTGATCACCGTACCAGCCCGGTCCACCACTACTTCCACGCCGTTTTTGTGACGCAGGCGCCTCGGTTCGGCCGGAATAAAACGTTGTTGCAGCAACGTGACATTGTATAAATGATCCAACTCATCCTGCGACTCATGGACAAACTGCTTCAAATATAGCGGTGCATCCTCCGGCAACGAATACCCGAGCAGTTCCGTAAACCTACGATTCACTTCCAGCACCTGCTGCGTCTGGATTTCGACCAGCAGCAGGGCCTCGGCGGATTGTTCCATCAACGTCTGATACCGCACTTGGCTGGCACGGATTTTTTCCTCGGCCTGCTTTCGCTCACTGATATCATTGAAAGTCACTACGGCGCCAACTACTTCGCCATTGACGATTTGCGGGTGCGACCAGTATTCGGCCGGAAAACTACTGCCATCAGCCCGCCACAGCACTTCGTCGTCGGCATGGACCCGCTTTCCTTCCTGGAAGGCCGTAAAGATCCGGCATTCATGCATCTGCATCGGCCGCCCGTCTTGAAAACTATGATGAATCAAGTTGTGCATGTTGCGCCCGAGCAGTTGCGACAAGTCGTCGAATCCCAGCATGGCCAGGCAGGAACGATTGGCAAAGGTACAGTTCCCGTTCATATCGATGCCATAGATGGCTTCAGCCGTGGAATTCAGCAGCAATCGCACTTTTTCCTCACTCGATTTCAGGGCTTCATCCGCTTGTTTGCGTTCGACTGCCAAAGAAACCTGCGTGGCAATAATCGAAAACACTTCTACATCTGCCGGTGAAAACGCCTGCGTCTCTTCCCTGGCAACCAAAGCCATCACACCGAATCCTTTGCCTTGCGCATCGATCAGCGGCGCGCCAAGCCAGGCCTGAATCGGCGCGGCATTGGGCCGCACGACTTCGCCGTCCATTTCTAGGCGTCGGATATCTGTCAGCGTGAGGTGGGTAACCCGCCCTTGACGCAGCGCGTATTCGGTAATTCCTTTGGCAATCGGTCTGCTGTGGGGAATGGCGCCGCTGAGATCGACGCTGTATCCGTCAACAACCTGCTGCTTTGCCTCGTCAATCAACGCCAGGTTGAAGTAACGGGCCGGCAACTCTTTCGCAATGATCCGGTGAACCTCGGCAAACAATTCATCCAGCGACTTGGCGACAACGGCGGCGTCGGCCACTTCCCGCATAATCATCTGCAGGCGGATGCTGCGTCGCTGAGCAAACCCAACCAGCAGAATGGCTACAAACAGTACGATGACCAGGCTGATCACACCGCAAACCCAGTAATATACGCTGACGCGCCGGTCCAGCTCCTTGAACACCTGTTGTTCCGAAACGCCGGCCACAACCACGAGCGGATAATCCCGCAACGCCCGATAACTATAGATGCGGTTGATGCCATCGACGGGGCTGCTGGCGGTAAAACTGCCGACCTCACTCACAGCCAGCCGTCTGATGACCTCGCTGTTGCTAAAATCCTGCCCTATGGCAACCTCGTTTCCCGATTGTCTGACCCGGACGATGCGATCGCGTCCAACCAGAGCAATCGATGAAGCTTCGCCCAGATTAAGCCGCTGGTAAAAAGCGGCGAAATAATAGGGATCAATCGAAGCGACCGCGATACCGCCGAACGACCCGTCCGGCTTGTTCACCCGCCGACTCAACTGGATCGACCATTTGCCGGATGCCCTGCCCACTAATGGTTTACTTACAAACAACATTCCGGTGTCTTGTTGCTTGTGCACCTGAAAATGCTCGCGATCCGCCACGTTGGCCCTGACAAACGGCACAATGTTGGTTGCCGTCAATTCGCCTGTTTCATCAGCGACGCCCAGTTGAACCACCGGCTGCCCTTCGAACCGTTTTTCGCTGACAAGCCGGGGAATGTCGACCCAACCGTCTTTTTCCACCCGTTCTTTGAGCAACAGCACGACTTGCTCCAATCCTTTGATCGTCCGGACAGTGTGTTCTTCGAACATCATCGCGTAATGCGCCGTTTCCTGGAGTGCATCGGCATATTCGGAACGCCGCTCGCTCTGGATTTTGTAAAAAAGTCCGCCCCAGACAAAGCCAAGCAGCAACAGACCGAATAAAACGGTCAACGCACTGATATAGCGGATTTGCGGAAACAGCCTACTATTCATCGCGCCAACCTTGCCTCCACTGCAGATCTTGTCTATGCTATGCTTTGTTCGCTGTCAGACAGGATTTATCCTCTTGTGGGATGATTTCCCTGGCCCGGGTTATCGCCTTTTGTATTTTTTTCTGATAAACTATTTTTAGATTCAAAAACTCCTGTGCCTGGGGGGCTAGCATGCTGTACAAGATTCTATTTTTTTTCACCATTTTGGATGTTGCCGGAATCGCCTATACCAAACTAACGCGGTCAAACGCT
>CAZOJA010000105.1:0-7831 GCA_964579955.1 uncultured Veillonellaceae bacterium
GGGATGGCCCGTGAGGCCACCCGCGAGTTCGTCCGCAGGCTCCAGGCCGAACTGACGGCGGGACGGCCGGTGGCTGTCGGCGACGTGGCCTATGGCAACGGCGCTGACAATGCGCTGATGCAGGAACTTTGGCGGCATCGCCTGCTGGATCGTTTGAACGCATATTCCGGTTGGAATACGGCCGGCAATACGCTGGGCTATGCCGTTGGACAGGGGATGTTGTCCTTGCGCACGGCAGAGACGGACCGGCTGAAATTGCTGGCGGTGCGTTACCTTGACGACTGGGCGTATCAGGCCAATATCAGGACCGAGCTGGTGCAGCAGATCGTCTATCCGGCCGGTAATGACGGACAGTGGCTCAATCAACTGAAACCGCTACTGACACGGGAAGCGGGCGACCGGATCCGTCGTTTTGCCGGAAAGTATCTTTGGCCGATTCCAGCGGAAACCATCACTGTCCAGTTCCCCTGGAACCGGATGTTTGAACTGGGAGTCCAACTGCGGTAGACTGGAGGAGTTGCGATGGCTTATTTCCCGGGAAATAGAAAACTGACTGGCGTTTTACTGGCGCTTATGTTAAGCCTGGCCACGCTGGCGTCGGCGTCGCCGGCAGCGGAACTGGGTCTGGGGATGGCTGACGTGCAGCTGCTTGATCCAACGATTGTAGGCGATATGCGTTATGCGACGGCAGATAATTTTACCGGCCAGGTGTTATACCCTTCGAACCGCTGCGTTTTGCGCGAAGCGGTGGCCTTTCGGCTGTTGCAGGCGCAGCGCCGGCTTAAGGAGCAGGGCCTGGGATTGAAGGTGTTCGACTGTTACCGGCCACTTTCCGTGCAGCGAAAAATGTGGGCGGTGTTTCCTGATGCCAATTACGTGGCGAATCCGGCTGCCGGCGGATCGCGGCATAACAGGGGGGCTTCGGTGGACCTTGGCCTGGTTGACGCTGCAGGTCGGGAATTGCCGATGCCGTCGGTTTTTGATGAATTCTCCGAGCGTTCCCATTTGGATTATATGGCGGCAGCGCCGGAGGCGCTGCGCAATCGGCGGATTCTGCAAGAGGTGATGCGACAGGTGGGTTTCTTGCCGGTGACAACAGAGTGGTGGCATTTTGATGCGCCGGAATGGCGCGAATATGAGCCGGCTGACGTGGATCCCCGATTGGTTCCGACCGGTGCGGCCCAGGTTCTGGCAGTCGCCGAGCCGCCAACCGGATCGGTGGAAAGCGTGCTGTGGGGATTTGAACGGACACCGGCCGGCTGGCAACCGGTGCTGGGACCGATTGCCGTCAATGTCGGTCGCAAGGGGATCGCCGCTTTCGATCGCAAACGCGAAGGGGACGGAATGTCGCCGCGCGGCGTGTTTCCCCTGAAACTGGTGTTTGGTTACGCGGAAACGTTCAACACGCGGATGCCTTACCGGCAGGCGACGACGGAGGATGCCTGGATCGATGAACCGTCATCCTCGCGCTACAATCAGTGGGTGCGCGGGATTCCGGACAAGGAGTCGCACGAAAAGATGCGGCGCGAGGACCACTTATACCGGTTGGGCGTGGTGGTCGGCTACAATACCGACCCTGTTGTCGCCGGCTTGGGCAGTGCGATTTTTTTGCATATATGGAAGGGGCCGGGCCAACCTACCGCCGGCTGCGTGGCGATGGCCGAAAGCGATCTGGAGCGGATCGTTGCCTGGCTAGACCCGGTCAAAAAACCACAGATCATCCTCGGTCATGCGGGGGCGCGCTGAAATGGAAATGAAGTGGCTGCTCGCTATAGCCGGCCTGTTTGTGTGTTTGATGTTTTCGTTGTTGCCGTCCGCGATGGCAGCTCCGCTAGGGGACGGTCGCCTGCCGGGCACTACCGACGCGATGTTGAAAGCGGATTTCTGGCTGGCCAAACTGCCTGCCTCCCGCCAGCTGATCCTTGATCCGGCCGGGATTGTATCGTTCAATCAGGCAGTCGTCCAAGCCTTGCCACGGGCGGTTGTCGACTTCGATGCGTTCCCTGCCACGATGAGCCGTGCCAGCTTGCGGCAATGGCTGGCGGCCGACCGTCTGCCGCGCGGCCAGGAACGCTATTCGGACGGAACCTTGCTGACAGCCGGTTTCTATGATCAACTGGAACAAAATATGAATCTGCAGGCGATTCGTGAGCTGAATCCGGTGTCCTGGGGGTTCGTGGTCCGCCGTAGCGATTTGCGGACGTTTCCGACCGATACTGCGGCAAGCGAAGACGATGAATCGGATGAATTCGACCTGTTTCAGGAAACCGCGGTCAATATCGCCGAACCGGTGGCGGTGCTGCATCGCAGCACTGACGGAAAATGGATTTTTGTCCAACTGGTCAACTACCGAGGCTGGCTGAGAACCGATGACGTGGCGTTGGCTGCGGACCGCCAGACTTGGCAGGCACGCCGCTCGCTGCCATTTGTGGTGATTACCGGCACGAAAGTGGCACCGCGTGATTCTGTGATGGGCAAGCCGGTAGCCGAGTGGCGGGCCGGCATGGGGGCAAAACTGCCGTTTTTCGGCATGGAAAAAGAAGGGTACCGGATTGAAATTCCCCGTCGCGACGCTCAGGGGGCAGTAATCTGGCAAAAAGCCTGGATTCACGGAAAAGCCGACGTATCCGTCGGCTATTTGCCTTATACCCGGGCGAATATCCTGCGGCAGGCGTTCAAGATGCTGGGCGAGCATTATGGCTGGGGCGGCCTGAACGAGGGGCGTGACTGTTCTTCCTTTATCATGGACATCTATAATGTGTTCGGCATACGGGCGCCGCGCAACGCCGACCAGCAGGAGGCGGTGCCCGGCCGGCGGATATCGCTGCGGGGCATCAGTGATGCGGCCGGCCGCTATGCTTTGCTTGCGCAGGCGGAGCCCGGAGCGACCCTGCACATGCGCAATCATGTCATGCTGTACCTGGGCGAGCATAACGGCAAACACTATGCGATCCACAGCCTGGGAAGCTATGGCGACGCTTCCCGACCGAACGCGGACGGCACTTTGCCGCGAATCGGCGTCATGCAGATCGTGGTAGGCGATTTGGACCTGCCGCTACGCAGCGGCAGACGTTTCATCGAAGCGGTGACCTCGGTCAACAACTGGCAGCCTTGACAATCAAAGAAAACGGGAGGGTATTGAAATGAAAAAACTGTCGTGCAGCCTCGTTATTGCCCTGATCATGACCTTTGCCTTTGTTCCCGCGGTTCAGGCGGCATTTTCCTGGTCGACGCCGGAGTGGAACGTCCCGTTCCTTGGCACGATGAAAGCACCGGAAGGGTTTTCGCCGGTCGAAGTGAAAGAGTTCAGCAAATTGATCGAACAGGAAAAGAAGAAACTCAGCGAACCGAAAAAGGCGAGCACCAAGCCGCAGTCGCCGGCTAAACCCGATTTTGCGCCGGCCGGAACGCCGACCCTGCTCAAGGACGCGTTGCCGACAGATGAGGAAGCGGCGATGCAGCGATTTGCCAAATCGGACATAGCTTTTTACCACCTGACGATGAACGACGGCGAAGCGATTCACATGGCCTGGCTGCTGGCGGCCCGCGACGGCGAAAAACTGCCGCCGAACATCGACTTTTTCACTAAGGACCTTGATGCGTCGCAGACCGAAAAACTGGCTGAACTGAAGGCATGGGTGGATGCCAATATTGAAAAAGCCCAGTACACAGACCCCAAAAACAAAGTCAGCATCAAGCTGCTGGAAATGTTGGCGTTGCAACCGTTGCCGATGCAAAACGGCGACAAGGCCTGGACTGCCGGCGCCAGAATGATGGTGACGGTCGATGAAATGCCGTTTGCATTCTTTGGCCGGGTTTACGCGCTGAGTGTAGACAATCGGCTGGCAGTGGCGATTTTGGGTGGTTTTGATGGCGAGCGGCCATTCTGGGACCCAGTGGTGCGGGACATGCTGTTGTCATTGCAAACCAAGCCGGCAGAGAAATAAATTTTCCCTTTGACCGATTGTTGGCAGGGTTTTTTGCCATGAAGTCGAATTAATCACAATATGGCGGAAAAAAGCAGACAAATCAAAATTAATAACACGATGTAATATAATTTGTCTGATGCGTAGCAACGGAGACTTCCGCACCCAATTTGATTACAGGGGGAAAAAAGGTATGGACAAAGCGGAAAATCAAGGGAAAATGGTGTATCTGTTCGAAGAAGGCCGGGCCAACATGAAGTCGCTGCTCGGCGGAAAAGGTTCGGGACTGGCGGAAATGACCCGCATCGGGTTGCCGGTGCCGCCGGGGATGACAATTACCACCGAAGTATGTCGTCAGTATTATAAAGTGGGCAATCAGTTTCCCGCGGGCTTAGCTGACCAGATCAAAGCCGGCCTGGCGGCGATTGAGCAGAAAACCGATAAAAAATTCGGCGATGCGACCAATCCATTATTGCTGTCGGTGCGTTCCGGCGCGATTTTTTCGATGCCGGGCATGATGGATACGATTCTGAACCTTGGCCTGAACGATGTCACGGTCGAAGGAATGGCCGCGGCCACAGCCAACCGTCGTTTTGCCTTCGATGCCTATCGGCGTTTCATCCAGATGTTCGGTGACGTTGTGCTCGAAATTCACAAGCATGACTTTGAAGAATTGCTGACCCAGTGCAAGGAAAAACAGGGTGTGAAGTTCGATCAGGAACTGACGGCCGAAGCGCTGGTCGAACTGGTCGCCGCCTACAAAAAGCTCGTGGTGGACCGTTCGGGCCGCCCATTCCCGCAAGAGCCGATGGAGCAGCTGTTCATGTCGGTGGAAGCGGTATTCCGTTCCTGGAACAATGAGCGGGCGATCGTGTACCGCAACCTGAACCGGATTTCGCATGATCTGGGAACCGCGGTGAACGTGCAGGCGATGGTGTTCGGCAACATGGGCGATGATTGCGGCACTGGCGTCGCATTCACCCGCAATCCGTCGACCGGCGAAAAAGTTCTCTACGGTGAGTTCCTGACCAACGCGCAAGGCGAGGACGTCGTCGCAGGCATTCGCACGCCGCGGCCGATCTCGGAACTGAAGGACCAGATGCCGGAAATGTATCAGCAGTTTGTCAAAGCGGCCGATACGTTGGAGCATCATTATAAGGACATGCAGGACATCGAGTTCACGATCGAGCGCGGCCGTCTGTACATGCTGCAGACCCGGAACGGCAAACGGACCGGTCAGGCCGCCGTGCAGGTCGCCTATGACCTGGTGCAGGAAAACATCCTCACACCGGCGGAAGCGATCATGAAAGTCGAACCCGCACACATCGAACAACTGATGCACCGCCGGATCGATCCGTCGGCAAAACTCGACGTGATTGCCAAAGGCCTGCCGGCGTCGCCGGGCGCCGCATCCGGCGCGGTGGTGTTCGATGCGGACACGGCGGCGAAGAAAGCGGCCGAAGGCATCAAGACCCTATTGGTGAGGATGGAAACCACGCCGGAGGATATTCATGGCATGGTGGCGGCTCAGGGCATTCTGACCAGCCGGGGCGGCATGACCAGCCACGCGGCGGTAGTGGCGCGCGGCATGGGAAAACCCTGTGTCTGCGGTTGCGATGCACTGCGGATCGATTATGAAAAGCAGACGGCGACTGTTGCAGGTCATGTGATCAACGCCGGCGACATCCTGTCGATCGACGGCACGACCGGTCGGGTGATTATGGGCGCGGTGCCGGTGATTGACGCGCTGTTCTCCAAAGAGTACGATCAAATCCTGAAATGGGCCGACAGCCTGTCGCGGATGAAAGTCCGTGCCAATGCCGATACGCCGGAAGATGCCGCCCGGGCCCGCAACTTTGGCGCCCAGGGAATCGGCCTGACCCGGACGGAGCACATGTTCATGGGCGCCGACCGGCTGCCGCATGTTCAGCGGATGATTCTGGCCGAAACGCCGGCCCAGCGCGAAGAGCCGTTGTCACATATCCAAAAGATGCAGGAAGAAGATTTTTATGGCATCCTCAAAGCGATGCACGGGTTCCCGGTCACGATCCGTCTGCTTGACCCGCCGCTGCATGAATTCCTGCCGAATTACGAATCGGTGCTGGTGGAAGTGGTCGAACTGCGGATCACCGGCAAAGATCCGCAGCGACTGGCCGAACAGGAGACTCTGTTGGCCAAGATCCGTGAAATGCACGAATTCAATCCGATGCTGGGACATCGCGGATGCCGCCTGGGCATCACCCATCCTGATGTCTACGACATGCAGGTCCGGGCGATTCTCAATGCCAGCGCCCGTCTGACCAAGGAAGGCTTCAAAGTGTTGCCGGAAATCGAGATTCCGCTTACCATCGACTTCCATGAGATGGAGTTCTTCAAGACCCGGATCGATGCAATGGCTAAGGAACTGATGATCAAGGATAATGTCCATTTCGAGTATTCGGTCGGATCAATGATCGAAATGCCGCGCGCTGCCCTGCTGGCTGGCGAACTGGCCGAAATCTCGGACTTCTTCAGCTTCGGCACCAACGACCTGACCCAGACGACATTCGGTTTCAGTCGCGATGACGCGGAAGGCAAGTTCATGGATGCCTATCTCGAAAAACGGGTTCTCAAGGACAATCCGTTCATCATTCTGGACCGCCGCGGCGTGGGCCAACTGATGCGGATGACCGTGGAAGCCGGCCGCACTGCCAAACCCGACCTGTTGATCGGCATCTGCGGTGAGCATGGCGGCGAACCCCATTCCATCGAGTTCTGCCATCAGATCGGGCTTGATTTTGTCAGCTGTTCGCCATTCCGGGTACCGGTAGCCCGATTGGCTGCAGCCCAGGCCAATGTGGCCGGAGCCGAGGCAGCTACCAGCAGCAAGTAGCCGACGACTGCGTTCCTGTGGTACAATGATACCCATGAACGCGCAGTTTCTGGTTTTTTTTGCCGCATTCTTCACCGTATATTCATTGGCGAATTTCTATGTAGGTCTCCGGGGTTGGCAGGCTTTTCATGCTTTGCCTGCCTTTCCCGGTGGCCGTTTTTATTCCGCAGCCTTCGCGCTCGTTGCCTTTGCCTATGTTCTGGAGCGGGTATTGGGAGATTATCTGCCGGGTCCGCTAAATACCTTGCTGTCGATCGGCGGCGGCGTCTGGATGGCGGCGCTCTATTATCTGACACTGTTCTGCCTGCTGCTCGACCTGCTGCGGCTTGCTGACCGCCTGTTCGGCATTGTGCCGGCAAGTTGGCGTTTTTCACCGGCCACCATCGGCGGCCTGATTGTGCTGGTCGTTGCCTGTATCCTGTCGTATGGCGCCTGGAACGCGACACAGACGGTCTGGACCTCCTATGAGATTGAACTGGACAAGTCGGCCGGCAATTTGCAGGAACTGCGGATCGTGATGGTTTCCGACATCCATCTGGGCAAGGTCGTCGGTGACCGCCGGCTGCAATACCTGGTTGATCGGATCAATGCCACCCGGCCGGATCTGGTGCTGCTGGCCGGCGATGTGATCGATGAGGATATCGGTCATTTTATCGACCAGGACATGGCGAGGACCTTTCGCCAGCTACAATCCCGGTTCGGTGTGTTTGCCGTACTCGGTAACCATGAATATATCGGCCGGGAAACCGAAGCGGCGATCGAACTGATGCGCAGCGGCGGCATCACCGTTCTGCGGGATGCATATTTCAACGTGCATAACCTGTTTGTTGTCGCCGGTCGCGATGACTGGGACCGGCAGCGGTTTCTGGGCAATCCGCGCAAACCGCTCCATCAATGGCTGCAAGGAATCGATCCGGCATTGCCGTTGCTTCTGATGGACCATCAGCCGCGTGAACTGGCGGCAGCACAAGCCGCCGGCGTCGATCTCGTGGTGTCGGGGCATACGCACCGCGGCCAGTTGTACCCCAATCAC
>CAZOJA010000106.1:0-7691 GCA_964579955.1 uncultured Veillonellaceae bacterium
CGTTTTTACTTTCTGTCAAGATAAGTGGCGACATTTTTTATTCATCTTGCGATTGCAGATATTTTGCCGCGGCAGTCCCGGCTACCATGCCGGTGGAAAATGCTGCCTGCAGATTAAATCCACCGGTATAACCATCCACGTCGAGAACTTCACCGGCCATGAACAACCCTCGCACGAGCCTCGACTGCATGGTTTTCGGGTTGATCTCTTTCACCGCCACTCCGCCGGCCGTTACGACCGCCTCGGCAATCGGACGGGTTTTGGTGACCGTCAGACGCAGTCCCTGCAGCAGTTCGACCAACCGCGTCCTTTCTTCG
This sequence comes from uncultured Veillonellaceae bacterium, assembly GCA_964579955.1. GTDB lineage: Bacteria > Bacillota > Negativicutes > UBA1444 > UBA1444 > UBA1444. The sequence goes on from CAZOJA010000106.1 coordinate 318, forward strand.
CGTGTGATCTGATGCACCGGTTTGTCCGGCGCAATCCCGCTAAGTCGTATAACGACCGGAATCAGTTTCACCGGCAGCAACTCACCAAGAGAATTTTTAAACTGCTTGCGGGTAAATTCGGCAAAGTCTCGCTGTAATCGTTTGTCGAGAACTTCCGGTGTCAAAGCCGGTTTCAAATTCAATTCAATCGTCACACGTGGCGGCGGATTTTGGGGAAGAGCTAGCGAAACCGCCTGACTAAGCGTCAGGATGATCGGACCGGACAGGCCGAAATGTGTAAACAGCATCTCGCCAAACTCGCTATCCATCTTCTTGCCGTCGACTTTAACCACGCCTTCGACATTCTTCAGTGACAATCCTTGTAGTTCTTTGACCCAGGCCTCCTGCGTCTCCAGTGGCACCAAAGCCGGCCGAAGCAGCGTCACCGTATGGCCCAGTTCCTTAGCCATGCGGTATCCATCGCCAGTCGAGCCGGTACCGGGATACGACAGTCCGCCTGTTGCCAGAATCACCGCTGACGCTTCCATCAGTCCGGATTGAGTCATAACGCCGGTCACTCGGTCGTTTTCAACGCGTATTGAACGCACCGTCTGATCGGTGGCAATTTTCACACCAGCCTGTTTGGCCGCTTTGACCAATACATCCACGATGTCGCGCGCTTTATCCGATTCGGGGAATACGCGTCCGCCCCTTTCCACCCTTGACGGGACGCCTCGACCGGCAAAGAAATCAATCAAATCCTGATTGTCAAATGCCCGAAATGCGCTATTAAGGAATGTGCCGTTATTGGCAAAAAAACTGGGGAAATCACCTATATCGCAACGATTGGTGAAATTACATCGACCCTTGCCTGTAATCAGGATTTTCCTGCCGGGCGAGGGCATTTTTTCTATCAAAAAAACACCGGCTCCTGCGGTGGCGGCATGAATCGCTGCCATCAACCCCGCGGCGCCGGCCCCGATAACGACGAGTCTTCCCATGGCCTTCACCTCAAACTTTATCCCACTTTTTGCAGACACCGTCGCGGGTCGATCCGGCTGAACATCTCGACCAAAAACGGATCGAACTGGACGCCGGCGCCCTGTCGCAACTCTTTCATCGCGCCATCATGGCTGAGCGCAGCACGGTATGGCCGTTCGCTGGTCATCGTGTCATAGGCGTCTGCTATCGCTAAAATGCGGCACTCGAGCGGAATTTCATCGCCCGCCAACCCCAGAGGATAACCCTGGCCGTTCCACCACTCCTGGTGGCGAAGAATTAATTCGGCAATATGTCTTATTTCCGTCACCGACTGAGCGATGCGGTAACCGATTTCACTGTGCCGCTGAATTTCTTTACGCTCAGCCAGATTTAATGGTCCATTCTTAAACAGAATCTGGTCGTCAATGCCGACCTTGCCCAAATCATGATACTCTGCCAATAGCAACAGGTCGGCTATTTTCGTCTGCGAAAACCCGATTTCCGACGCAAGTCGTTCGCAGAGCCGCGCCACCCGACGCGTATGTCCCTCCAACACATAATCGCGCCGTTCCAGAAGCATCACAACAGTATGCGTGATCGCAGCACGGATCTGCTGACTGTTTTTGTTCTTCTCCCGATACATGTTGTTGTCCGCTTCCCGAAACAACTGGGTCAGATTGACGTTCTTACTATGCCCGATTGCCATGCCGGCCGAAATGCTCAACAAAAACTCCTTGTTCTCGGCATTAAAAGCTTCAAGGCTCACTTTCAACCGTTGCATTATCAAATCCACTGTTTCACGCGATGCCCGGGGCAATATCACGGCAAATTCATCGCCACCAATACGCGCAACTACATCACCGGTGCGAAACGTCTGCAACAAAATGTCGGCGGCCGCTTTAATCAGACGGTCCCCCATTAGATGCCCAAAACTGTCATTGTATAGCTTCAATCCGTCTACATCGCAGACAATGACTGCAATCGGCGCATATCGTCCATCATTGAGACGGCGCAATTCCTCTTGGAAATAGGCTCGGTTGTATAAACCGGTCAGTGAATCCCGCATGCTGATATGAATCAGCCGCTCCTCCATCTGTTTGCGTTCACCGATGTCGGTGAACGATCCAACCATTCTTACCGCTTGTCCGGCGTCGTTCCATAGCGCCTGGCCCCGGTCAAGTATCCATTTGTAAGTGCCATCCTTGCACAAACGACGATATTCTGCCTCATAATAAGGCGCAATGCGCTCCAGATGGTCTTCCAGTTTTTTCAGCAAGCCAGACAAGTCCTCTGGATGGACCGAATCGATCATTTCCTCCCGGGTATAAGGCCCCTCGCCCGGCAAATAGCCAAGCATCTCCAGGCAGCGGTCCGACTGGACCCATTCACCTGTTTCCAGATTCCAGTCCCATATTCCATCCTTGTTACCCTGTAATGCTAACTGCCAGCGTTCTTCCTTTTTCGCCAACGTCGCATTCACTTTCTCCAATGAGCGAATTTGTCCATTGATTTTTTCGGCCATGCGGGCAAAAGTATAACAAAGCTCCCGCATTTCCAGCGGGCCGCGGAATAATAGCCGTGCTTCCATCTGATAGTCGAAATCACCTTCACGAATCGCTTTGGCTGCATCCGTTAACTGTCTGATCGGCCTGACAATCCAGTGATAGCCCCAAAAAATCAGCGCCAATAAAAAGACAACCACTCCAACCGAACTAGCGGCGATTACGCCGAAATCGGGATAAGTTGAAACGGTAGAGGCCTGAAACAAGCCATAGCGCCAAAACCACATAGCAAAAAACAACGTTGGCACAAGGGCCAACGCCAACCCCCAGAGCAGCAGTTGAAAGCGCAGGGTCTTCAATCCATCGCCATCCTTCAGGCATATCTCTTACTATTTATTATCCACATACGCAAGAATTCCTGCTTTATTTTCAATAAAAAAACCTGCAGCTGTCTGCCGCAGGTCAAAATACACTGTTGTCCCTTAATGCTGATTAGTTCGTTGCAGAATCATGCACGGAGAATGGTTGTTCAGCTGCGAATCGAGCAACTGGTAGTCGTCAGTGATCACCATCAGAGATGAAAGTCCCCAGATCGGGACCCCAGTCCGTTCGGCAACCTTGTCGACATCACATTCCGCCGCATTAGATTCACTGCCCTTGCAGTTTTTTAGCAGATAGGCCTCATGAACATTGTTTGCCAATCCACCTGTAACCAAAATTTCTTCGGCTCCCACTCGGACAGCTTCTTCCAACTGGTTCACGGTATGCACCACAAACATCGTGAGCACTCCTTTCCCCTGTCAGGATTTTCTGTGTCCTTTCCCTTGATTTATTAATATTATACTTTAAATTTCGACCTTTTGTCCACTCCAAAAGAAGTTTGTCCTGCAACAAATCCGACAAGCTCATGATTTTCGCCTGATACCAGTTTGGGTGTCAAAAGGCAATTTCGCGCTGCAACATGCATAAGCGGTTCAAAAAGCACCATTTAAATTAAATTTCACTATCAATACATGATCAATACATGGATAAGCTCGTAATGCATGTGAGAAATATCGGGTATTCTTACGAGACAAAACAGCAACTGAATAAAACCGGGGCGATGCTTGTAAATCAGTCTTTAAGCCAAATTTAATCAGACGATTTGACTACTGCAGAAAAGCCCGTTGCTACAATGCAACAATAACAGTTTTCAGCCCCCAAAAAATTAATAGAAAGAAGAAAGGCTACCGACGGAGTCGGCAGCCTCAAAGAATACAAAGTGTTCGGATTAGTTTGCCATCGGATTTAAAACGTAAAACCAGACATTGCTTCTTCCATGTCCGGTAATATCGCCGGGGACCTTATCTCCAACCCAATAATAAAGGGGCCAGCCGCGGAATGTGTTTTGTTTCTGTCCGCTTGGATGAGTAATAACGCTGAACTCCTTCGGATCCATTCCTGCCGGGACCATCACTTTCTCCGTATAGAATATGGGCCAACGTTGCACGCACTGACCGACGCAAGTTGCTTTGTTCTCGCTATCCTTTGTATAAATATAGAGAGTCATTCCGTTGGAATCAGCCAGATAAGCATGTTCTCCATGGTACATCACCCTGAACGGGGCAGCTGAAACGGTCTGGAAGAAGCTCAGGACAAATACCGCCAGGAAAGCCAAAGTCAGAATGGAAACCATTTTTTTCATCGCATACCACCTCCTTAAATCGGCGAAGAATTTTTCTCCACGTTTTCAATATAACACTTCTTCCCCTGAAAGTCCAGGTATTGGCTAATTATTCTGAAATTTCCTTTCCACTGCCGTTCTTCTCCAACCTCCCTCTTACCGGCCCCATGCAGCGCACACATTTCGCTGCACTTAACCCACCGATCAGCATTTTCATCACGAGTCAAATCCGAGACTAGAAAACCTACTAGGGTGTAATCCATTTATTGTGAAGCAGGAAAAATATCACATTGCGAGAATAAACAATAGACAAGTTCCGAATGTAGAACATCCAGACACGGATTACGCGTCTACTAGTCGGTCCAACCAGACTGACGGTAATTTGTTGTAAAGGAAGTGCATGAATTGGCAATTAAACCAGCAATCCGAACAACACTATATAAAGAAGTCATGAGTCAGATGGTGGACCTTGTTAAACGCGAAGAATGGATAGCCGGCGACAAGATTCCTGGAGAACTGGAACTGGCACGTACATTTCAGGTTAGCCGAAATTGCATCCGAGAAGCGTTGAAGTCACTGGCGCACATTGGTGTGCTGGAATCCAAACCCGGCTTGGGCACCTATTTGTCGCAAGATGCAAGACGAAATATCCATACCATGGAGCTCGGTCAATTCATGCGTGATGAAAATTCATTTCGCGAATTACTTGAAGTTCGTATGATGATTGAACCGCAAATGGTCCAAATGGTTGCGGAACGAGCCACAGAGGAAGAACTGGAAGAGATTCGCAAAACAGTGGAACGCACAGGCGCCGCCGTGCAACAAAATAGCTATTCTTTGCAAGTAGGCCTGGAGTTTCACATGTCGCTGGTTCATATTATGAAAAACCGTATTTTAACAAGAATATTCAACTCCATCTCCGATGAACTGACTGTACAAAGAGGCATCCTGATGCTCAGCCATCCTGATGAACACGACTGGCTGCGAGAACTCAAAGAACATGAAGAGATTTATAAATGCATAAAAAACAAGGATGGCGCCAAAGCACGGGATATCATGGAAATGCACTTGCGGACTGCAATGCAAATTTTATTGAAAGCGCAAATACGGGGGGCTGAATAATTTTTTAAATCCGAAGATTTTTTTGCAGGAATTCCTCTTCCCGAAGAGGAATATATTTTTCAAACCAAATGTAGGACAATTGGACAGTAGTACAATAAGACGTTTTAGGGTGAAAGGAGGTTTTCCCCCAGATCAGCACGGTTTTCTGCTCTCTTCATGCATGGTGTTTGCTCTTTCCTCGAAACTCCACGCCACATACCCTTCCATGAAACATCACTACCTCCAGAGTATTTTCTTGATCAGCATAGCCTAAGCTATGACTATGAGTAGGAGGATTTAAACATGACAAACAAGGGTGAGGGAAACTCTGAACTACAAAGCAAACCGTGCACTAATGACCCGATCGCCAAAACTAAACTCGAAGAAAAGCTTGTAGATGAAGTAAATGCCTATGTCATCATCGCTGTTATTATGGTTTTAGCCGTTATTGCTACCTGGTTGGTTCCTGCCGGTGTATATGACAGGGTAATGGATAAGGCTACCGGCAGAGAAATTGTAGTTGCGGGCTCCTTCCACCATGTAACGCAATCCCCCGTTGGGTTTTGGGATGCTTGGAAACTGATTCAAAAAGGATTCATCCAGGCCAACGTAATCATCCTGTTTGTTCTTGTCGTCGGGGGAAGCTTTGGCCTATTAACGCAAACCGGTTCTATTACTGCTTTGATTGCAAAAGCGGTTTGTTTATTCAAGGACAAAAGTTACGAAAAATGGTCCTTCATTTTCATTTTCGCCGTCTTATTCTCCTGTTCCATGACTTTCGGGTTTGCCGAACAAGGGATCATCTTCGTCCCCTTTATTGCAATGATGGCCGTTTCCATGGGGTACGATGCGATTGTCGGCGTTGCAACTGTCGTATTTGCCACTGCATTTGGCTATGCAGGTTCTCTCACCGGCCCTTTCAATGTTGCCATCGCCCAGCAAATTGCCGGCCTCCCTCTATATTCGGGGTTGTGGTACAGAGTGATCTGCGCATTGGCTATATTTTCCGTATCCGCCTGGTACTTGCTGCGTTACGCAGCAAAAGTCAAGAAAGATCCTTCAAAAAGCTTGGTAGCTCATATCAATTACCGTTCGCTCGACATGGTTGAAGACCCGGAAAAAGTAGTGATGACCGGTTTGCACAAGCGAGTATTGATACTTTTCGGCTCTTCCGTAGTCTTCATGATTTATGCAATGTTAAAGCTCAAATTCGGCATGGCTGAACTCACTGCCTATTTCATGTTGGTCGGTGTCTTGATTGGTATCGTTGCGCGCATGAAACCTGGCGACATCGCGGATGGATTTGTCGAAGGGGCAAAATCGTTGTTGTATCCCGCCCTGTTGGTGGGCTTTGCTCGCGGAATCCAAACTATTATGGATACCGGACTGATCATGGATTCCCTGATTCATTTTGTAGTGCAACCTTTGTCCTATCTTCCTCAAGTACTCGTGCCTGGCATGATGGTTTTCGTGCAAAGTCTGATCAACTTGATTATTCCGAGTTCCTCTGCAATGGCGGTTGTGACTATGCCCATCATGACCCCGATATCCGATCTGCTTCATATTCAGAGACAGACAGCTGTGTTTGCTTATCAGTTTGGGGACGGCATTACAAATATTGTTTTGCCGAGTTATTCTGTGCTGATTGGCGCCCTTGGCCTTGCAGGAGTGCCCTTTGGCAAATGGTTCCGTTTCGCGTATCCAATCGCACTAATCCTCACGGTTGTTGTGCTTATCCTTGCAACTGTTGCGGAAATTTTAAAAGTGGGACCGTTTTAAATCACAACGGCAATCCTTTACCGATAATACTCTATATTTCATAACGATTTGTCATCAGAGAGATAAACGGAAAGAGATCAGGAGGTGCAATCTATCATGGAAAAAACAAAATTTGCTATCATCGGCGCTGGTAACGGCGGGCAAAGCTTCGCAGGTCATCTTACGTTACTCGGATATCCGGTGAGTTTGTTCGATGTAGAAAAGGTGAAACTGGATGGTCTGATGAAAACGGGAATAATTAAGCTCACCGGTGCAGTCGAGGGAAATGCGCGAATCCCACTGATTACAGGGGACATTGCCAAGGCGATTTCCGGCGCCGAAGTGATCATGGTTGTGATTCCTACGGTTTACCAACGCTCAATTGCCATT
>CAZOJA010000107.1:0-7585 GCA_964579955.1 uncultured Veillonellaceae bacterium
TTCCTCTATTGCTCAACCGGCGACTGACGCATTGGCTCTTTCGGCCATTAAATTGGTTTTGAAACATTTGCCGGTAGCCGTTGGACGTGGGGACAATATCAAGGCCAGGGATGGAATGCTGCAGGCGTCACTGCTTGCCGGCATCGCCTTTAATAACGCATTCCTCGGTTTGGCACATGCGATTGCAAGTCCTTTGGGCGGTCATTTTCATGTGCCGCACGGATTGGCCAATGCAGTCATGTTGCCATATGTAATGGAATATAATTTGCCGACCGCCGTGCGGCGCTATGCGGAGATTGGCCGTGCACTGGGATTACAGGCGGTCGGTGATACCCCGCGCGCGGTTGCTGAAAAAACCGTTGCGGCCATTACCCAGTTAGCTCGAGATATCAACATCCCCGAGAAGCTTAGTAATATTGGAGCAAAGGAAGAACTGCTGCCCCTAGTTGCTAGGGATGCGCTAAAAAGTATTCAATTGAAGTTTAATGTCCGCAATGCTTCTGAAAAAGAAATATTGGCCCTGTTGCAAAAGGCTTATTGAACTATCTGCAACACAGAGCTGGAATCTGAAGACTTTAGGCAAAGGGGCGTGTATTATGTACGGTTACACGGGAAAACTTCTCTATGTTGATCTCGGCCGGATGTTGACGGAGGTCAGGGATATTCCGGAAGAGATTCGACGCAAGTACATCGGCGGCGCAGGATGGGGAGCCAAACTTCTGTACGAGGGGACCGACAAGACGACGGATCCACTTGGAGTCAACAACATGCTTTGTTTTGTCACTGGGCCGCTTACGGGAATGAAGATATCAGGCGCGGGTCGGCATTCAATCGTCTGCAAATCACCTCTTACAGGGGTGTGGGGGGAAGCCAGCGTCGGTGGTTCATGGGGCCGTGAATTAAAAATGACCGGTTATGACGGGATTGTTGTAACTGGCAAAGCTGCTGAACCGGTATACCTTTGGATAAATAACGGTGAAGTTGAAGTGCGGAATGCCGGACATGTTTGGGGCAAAGATACCTATGAAACGGATGAAATTCTTCGACGGGAAACCGATCCCAAGGCCGTGGTGAGTTGCATCGGCCAAGCGGGTGAAAATTTATTGCCGATTGCCGGTATTTTTACTGATGGAATTGAAGGCAGAACTGCAGCGCGCTGTGGTGTGGGGGCAGTTCAGGGCTCTAAGAACTTGAAGGCGATCGTTGTGAAGGGCAGTATTCCTGTAAATGTTGCCGATTCGACCGGACTGGATACACTTGTCAAGAAAATTTTGCCCGATTTTGTGAAGAAAACGGCTGGTCTGCGAAAATTTGGCACAGCGGGTCTGGTGATCGGGTGCGAACAAAGTGGCGATTTTCCGGTCAAAAATTGGCGTCTTGGAAAATGGGAAGAAGGTGCCCTAAAGATATCGGGACCTGCCATGAACGACACCATATTGAAGAAAAATTTTTATTGTGCCGGTTGTGCGGTCGGATGCGGTCGCAACGTAGAAGTTCAGGAGGGTGAATATGCGCCGGTTAAAGGCGGAGGTCCGGAGTATGAAACATTGGGGTTGTTTGGAGGCTCATGTTTAGTTGACAATCTCGACGCAATTGCCAAGGGAAATGAAATGTGTAATCGGTATGGTATTGATACGATTGACGTAGGCAATGCAATTGCCATGGCGATGGAAGCCTATGAGAACGGGCTGATTACAGAGAAAACTGCGGGCTGTAAACTGGAGTGGGGCAGCGGCTCGGCATTGTTAGAAATGATCCGGCAGATCGGCGAAAACAGAGGGCTGGGAGCGATTCTTGGGAAAGGCATAACGGCTGCAGCCAAAGAAATTGGCGGTAATTGCAGCAAATATGCCATCCATAGCAAGGGGTTGTCCTTTCCTTCTCACGATCCGCGCGCATTTACAAGCCTTGCACTGGGATACGCAACATCACCCCGCGGGGCCTGCCATCTTCAGGCATTCAGTCACGCATTTGAAAGAGCGCTAACCATGCCTGATGTGGGAATTGATGCGCCCTTGGAGCGTTTTACAACAGTAGGAAAAGCTGATTTGGTCGCCAAGATGCAAAATGTGATGGCGTTATTCGACTCCCTATGTCTCTGCAAGTTTAATACTTTCGGTGGATTTGATCTTGCGCTTCTGGTCGATTTACTGAACAAAGCGGCTGGAATGACGTTTGAAAAAGAAGAAATCCTTTTGGCAGGGGAGCGAATTTTCAACCTGAAACGCTTATACAATATAGAGTGCGGCTTATCGGGAAAAGACGACACCATTTCGGACCGTATCCTGCACGAGCCACGCGGGTCAGGAGGAGCAGCTGACAATTTGCCCGATTTGCAGATAATGCTGACGGAATATTATCAAATTAGAGGCTGGGATGTGGATGGAAGACCGACTCACGAAACCATTGCCCGCTTATTTCCGCAGTAGAGGGTTGCCGTAGCAAAATATAAAGGGGGAAAATACATGAACATGGCACTGCGAGATTGGCTGGAAATCTTGCGTCAGGAAGGAAATCTGCGTACTGTGAGCCGCGAGGTTGACCCAGTGTTCGAATTGTCGGCAGTGGGCAAAAAGCTCGACGGCAAAGCGGCTGTTCTCTTCAAAAAGATAAAAGGCTATAACATGCCGGTTGTTACCGGCTTGGCCGGGAGTCGCGACATGTTTGCGAAAGCTTTGGCGACCGACAGAGCGGGTATGATTGAACGATTCAACCATTCTCTGGATAATCCCATGCCTTGTGAATTGGTCAATAATAACGGGTTGGCTGTAAAACAAAACATTCTTAAAGGTTCCCAAATAAACCTGGCACAGTTATTGCCGGCGCCTACCCACCACGCCAAGGATGCGGGGGCATTTTTGACTGCAGCCATGCTGATCGCCAAGGATCCTGAAACCGGCGAAAAAAATGTGGCAATTCATCGGCACCAGATTCTGGGTCCGAATAAACTGGGCGCATTACTGTTGCCGCGACACACGCTGCATATGTTCAACAAGGCGGAAGCCAAGGGACAACCTCTCGAGGTGGCTCTGGTTATCGGAGTTCATCCGGTACTGTTGCTGGCATCCCAGGCAACCACTCGATTTGGAATAGATGAACTCGAAATTGCCGGAGCCCTGATGGGTGAACCGGTTCGTGTGACAAAATGTGAAACGATAGATTTGGAAGTTCCAGTAGAAGCTGAATTCATCCTCGAAGGGAAAATGCTGCCCGGAGTAAGGGAAGCCGAAGGGCCTTTCGGCGAGTATCCCCGGTGTTACGGACCGGAAAGCCCTAAACAGATAATTGAAATTCAGTGCGTCACTTATCGTAACAATCCGATTTACCACACCATAGTTCCAGCCACACTGGAACATTTGCTGTTGGGGGCGATTCCAAGGGAAGCGGTAATGCTTCAAATGGTACGGCAGGCTGTTCCGTCGGTTAAGGCAGTTCATTTGACACCCGCAGGTGGGTGCCGCTATCATGCGGTTATTTCCATTGACAAAAAACACGAGGGGCAAGGGAAGAATGCCATTTTCGCCGCACTTACCAGCAGTACCGAAGTAAAACACGTAGTGGTTGTGGATTCGGATATTGACATATTTGATCCGCAGGACGTGGAATGGGCGATTTCCACCCGATGCCAGGCCGCTGAAGATGTTTTCATCATCAAAAACGCGATGGGCAATAAACTGGACCCGTCCAGCAAAGACGGGGTGAGTGACAAGATGGGGATCGATGCCACCATTCCCTTGGCAGATGCAGTGGGGAAATATGAAAAGATCACTATACCTGGACTTGATGCCATCAAATTGGATGACTATCTGGATTGACCGGAGGGGATTGTTTTGCGAATAATAGCTGGCATCACGGGAGCTAGCGGGGCCATTTACGGATGGGAGCTGCTTAAGTTCCTCAAAAGTTCGGGTCATGAAATTCACTGCGTGGTAACTGCAACTGGGTGGGAAATTCTCAAATATGAATGTGGCGTCACTCAGGAAGACGTTCTAAAGCATGTTCACGTTCTTCATGAGATCAACAATCTTGGCGCCTGTATTTCCAGCGGGTCCTACAAAACCGATGCTATGGTTGTCGCGCCCTGCTCTATGCGCACACTTGCGTCGGTTGCCCACGGATTTTCTGACAATCTGCTTTGTCGGGCAGCGGACGTAATGATCAAAGAACGGCGAAAACTAGTGTTGGTTCCCCGCGAAACTCCCCTGAGTTCGATCCATCTCCGCAACATGTTGACGTTATCAGACACAGGCGTGACGATTCTTCCGGCGAGTCCAGGTTTTTATCCTAAACCCGAAACATTGGAAAGTTTGGTGAAAATCATGGTGGGTCGGATAGCGGACTCCTTGGGAGTGGAAAATCAGTTGTTTAAACGATGGAAATAAACAGTGATTATTTTGAAGACCATTTATCTTGACTGTTTCTCAGGCTTCAGCGGCAATATGCTCATTGGAGCGTTTCTGGATGCAGGGATGCCGTTCCAGTACCTCAAAGCGGAATTGGCTAAGTTGCAGCTGACCCATTATAATTTTCAGGTGGAACGTGTATTTAAGTGTGGCATTCGTGCTACACTTTTTAGTGTGCACGTGGAACCATGTCATCAAAGAGCGCGCAATTTATCTGATGTAATCGCTATTCTTGAAAGCGGACAGTTATCATCATGGGTGGAAGAGCGAGCGAAAAAGGTTTTTACTTTGCTTGCCGAAGCGGAAGCCACCGTTCATGGCACGACAGTGGGGAAAGTTCATTTTCATGAAGTGGGTTCGGTGGAGGCTATTATCAATATTGTAGGGGCGTTAATCGGCTGTGAATATATGGGTATTGCACGGGTTCGTGCTTCGGCGCTTCACGTTGGGTCGGGCTTTGTCATGTGCAGCCATGGACGGCTCCCTATTCCGGCACCTGCGACTGCAGAAATTTTGAAACGGATCCCGTTTTACGCGACCGATATTCAGGGAGAATTGGTTACTCCGACTGGCGCGGCACTGGTGACTGCTTTGTCAGAATCATTCGGACCTTTAGGTTCGCAGTTTCGTGTGGAAAGCATTGCCTATGGGGCGGGATCTCTGGATATCAGTGTTGCACATGTGCTGAGGCTCTATCTTGGGGAAGAACAGCAAGAAGGTGGCAGTGACGACCATTGCAGCGTGAAGATCGTGGAAACCAATATGGATGATATGAATCCGCAACATTGCAGCTATGTGATGGAACTATTGCTCGAAAACGGAGCAATGGACGTTTTTTTCACGCCTGTTTTTATGAAGAAAAACCGTCCTGGTGTCAAGATTACTGTCGCTGTCAGCCAAAAGAATCTGGATACGGTGGTTGATCTCATATTTCGGGAGACCAGTACTGTGGGGCTAAAAATATTCCCTTGTGAAACTCGGCACCTGGAGTGGGAGATGATTGCTGTCGAAACGGAATGGGGTCCGGTTCGGGTTAAGTTGGCGAAACGAGATGGTCAGATTAGAAATACGGCTCCGGAGTATGAAGACTGCCGAAATATTGCCGATCAGTTTGGAGTTCCTTTAAAATTCGTTTATCAAAAGGTCATGAGTCGAGTTGAAAGGTGATAGATATTGGTGATTAAAGTAATCCTGTTTCCGCCTCTTGCCAAAAGTAAGAAAGTTATTGAAGTTCCCATGGGGGGGAAGGACTTTATTTCGGTTCAGCAAGTGGTCGAATCGGTAATTCCCATGATGGGTGAGTTTTCAGGCATCATTGGTTTGGGCAATGATGATAAGTTCGATCAAAAATTGATGATTTTGGTCAACGACAAATTTGTAGCCGATCATGACCTTGTATACCAAGGGGATACAGTAAGAATTTTGCCAAACATGGCTGGAGGATGAAAAATTCGACGTCAAGAACAAATAGGGTTCTTTCGGATGAAAATAGCCAAAAACAAAATATTGCGTAGAATGCAACTTTCGTTGTCAGTGTATCAATTAGATACGTGTTTTGCCGTAAAATCAAGCATCGCTTATAATTCATTGTTGGAGAGTTTAAGTTTTGAATCAAGAAAAAATACGACTGCTGGCAGGAATCGGTTATGTAAACGCGGCAACGATGGTCTGGGCGTCCAACATGGTTATTGGTCGGATGGTCAGGGACGACATTGGTCCGCTTGCACTTTCAGCGGCGCGGTTTTCGATTGCCGCTCTGATTTTTGCTCTAGTGCTTCGGAAGAAGTCACAATTACATCCGAATAGAAAAGCATTAGGCCTGATTGCCGGAATGGCGCTGTTCGGAGTGATCCTGTTTTCCCCGTTGCTATATCTGGGGCTACATTATACAACAGCAATCAACGGAGCCATTATTAATGGAACCGGACCTCTATTGACCGGACTTTTGGGGGCGGTTATAATCGGCGAACCGATGACCGGTCGTCAAATCGGTGGTTCTGTAATAGCCCTGGTAGGCGTACTATATCTTATTTCTGGCGGATCGTTAACTTTTTGGTACCAAGCGCAGTATAATATCGGAGATCTGTTGGTGTTGATGGCTGTATCTGCTTGGGGATTGTATTCTATAATGTCCAGCAGGGTGATGCGATTGATGACTCCAGTTTCTGCATCGTCTTGGTCGATATTCGTGGGGTTACCGTTTTTGTGGATGTTGGCAGCTTGGGAACTTTATTATAATCCGGTTGTGCTGAACTTGAGATTGATTGCAATTATGGTTTATTTGGGAATTGGTCCTGCTACGATTGGTTTTTATGCCTGGAATCAGGGGGTTTCCCGTTTGGGCACCAGTGGGGCAATGGTGTTTTATAATACCCGGGCGCTGTATGGCGTAATTCTTGGCAGCCTGTCCTTGGGTGAACCGATTGGAACTGACCATATCGTCGGTGGGCTTCTGATTATCAGCGGCGGGTTTTGGGCATCCCGAAAAAAGAGCTCTGAGTAGAGTCTGTTAATAGCAGGTCGAGTTGGTATCAAAGTTGGGATTCTAGTTTCACCAGAATCAGACTGAGTATGGCGTAGCAACTTGGTGGTCGTTTTTCACTCTCTTACATGAATTATAAAAGTTGGTAGCGACAGAGTTAAACATTTCTGCTTCCCAACATATCGAAGACCTATTTAGGCAAATACTTGGTTCATGCTAAGTTGCAGTAAATGAATTAAATCGCTTAAGAAATTCTATGGGTGATGCTTACGGCAAAGGAAATTGGGAAGACACGCTCTTGATGCGATTGCAATCATTGAACTCCACGGGTTAGATCTGAAAAGCAATGTTGTACAGCATGTTGCTTGGGTTGAAATTCATAGCCTACAAGCCTGCAAAATCCTCGAAGTCTGGAAATGCAACAAGAAGACTTTCGATATCTCCGAAATTTGCTGATCAATTGTTGGAGAGCATTGACATGTAAGCTGGAAAATGGTTTGACTACTTTTTGACTACCAAGACCTAAAATGAAGTAAGGTGAGATGGGGCGAAACACACTGCACAAAACTGGCTTCGCTCCAGTAAAATAAGCTACTTTCAGCGTAGTAGTCAGCTTCATCGAATATCGCCCTGAAACCCCTTAGGTAAACTCAAAATCTGCCGTCAGCGATGGCGTGCCGGTTCGAGTCCGGCCTTCGGC
>CAZOJA010000108.1:0-3918 GCA_964579955.1 uncultured Veillonellaceae bacterium
ATCAACGATGCGACGGAAAAGCACTCGATGATGCCCAAGGCGCCGACGACCGATACCGGCGAAACGCCGGAAATCGCCGCGATAACCGAGGGGTGAACACTCGGCAGCAAAAACTCGTCGACCACCGTATGACCGCCGACCGCTTTGCCGACATCCACCGAATTCTGCACCGACGATACATCGCCGCAGACCAGCACCATGTATTTTCCCGGACAGATCGGTCGCGCTTCCAATAGCTCGATCTGCGATGCCTTCAGCATGGCGTCGGCCGTTTCCATGCCGCGGGCGATGCTGGATAATTCCACCAAACCTATGGTTTGTATGCTCATTGCCGTCTCCCTTCCGACCCGACGATGACAATGCAGTCGTTCGCCTCAGTAATTACGCCGTCGATACTGGCGTGAACGTTAGCCCCCAGGCCGTCAGCCGGGGCCTGTCCGACCAGATCGCCGCAGCGGACTTGTTGTCCGACGGTGACAGTTGCTTTGGCCGGTGCACCGACATGCTGCTTCAGGGGAATCCGTACCACAGACCCTGTGATTGCCTCGCAGCGTAGCGGCGCCGGTTTGTCGTAGCTGGTCAGACCGAGCCGGGCGATCAGTCGTTTGACGGGGATCTTGCGATGCTGCTGCAACAGGTCCACCGTCTGGTCTGAGGGCGGCGGCTCCGGCTTGATGCCCTGTTTGGCCAGTTCCTGTTTCAACATGGCATTGACCGTGCGCGGCGACAGATCCATAAAACAGGCATATTGTTCGCACACGCCGCATTCCGTGCAGGCAAACGCCATTTTTAGCACGGACGGCGCCGCCTCCGTATTGCGGATCGCCCGCATGATCCGGTGCGGTTCCAGCCGATGCCCCAGCAGAAAGCGGGGACACAGGTCGGTGCAGAACCGGCACTGGATGCAGGCGCTTTTCGCCTGTCGAATGATTTTGTCACAACTTTGGGTCCGCTTGCGGATGACCGGATGTTGCTCCGGCAGCACAATCAGTCCCTTGGTCGTTTTGGTGATCGGTTGCTGCAAATCACCGATCAACTTTCCCATCATCGGGCCGCCGTCGATGACCCGCATCCCCTGCATATCCTTCACATCGGCTAGAGATAAGGCTTCCGCCACGCTGGTCCCGACCGGCAGATAGAGTGTGACCGGCTTGCCAACTTCGCCGGTGATGGTGAGATATTTATGGGTCACGGGTTTTCCGCTCAGCGCCGCCGCCACGTTCAGCAGCGTCTCCACGTTGACCACGACGCAGCCGACCTTCAGCGGGATGCCGCCCTGCGGCACGACCCGGCCGGTCGCCTCTTTGACTGTGACCTGCTCGTCGCCTGCCGGATAGAAATCATCCAGCAGATGAATCCGCATGCGGTCTGTCGGCATGTGCTGCTTGAGCGCAGCTATGCCCTGTTTATACTTCACCTTGGTCGCGATGACGCCTTCGGTCGCGCCGGTCGCCTGCATCACCGCTTCCAGTCCTCGCAGCATCTCTTGCGGCGCGGCTTCCATCAACTGCTGATCAACCCGCAGCAGCGGCTCGCATTCGGCCCCGTTCACCACCACGGTATCCACGCCGCCGGAAAACTTGGCGTACGTCGGAAACCCGGCGCCCCCGGCGCCTACGACGCCGGCCTGTTTCACTTTTTCGCAAATATCGCTATGCATCGTGTTTCTTCTGGCCGTCCTTTTGTTTTTCCTCATCGATGATGCCGACAATCACCGCATCGATCGGCACATGGTCGAGTCCGCCGGTCTGCCGGGCCGAACTGCCTGCCGCCACCAATACTTTTTCGCCGATGCCTGCGCCGATAAAATCGGCCGCAACCACGACCTCCGGCGTCGGTTTGTTGTCCGCGTCGAGATATTGCACGATCATCAGCTTGAGGCCGACCAGCGATTCTTCCTTGCGGGTCGCCCAGATATTGTTGATTACCCGGCCAATCTTCATACACTCGCCCTCTTTCTCACACTGTTGCGTGCGGGACCTTCAGGTCTATTTCGCCACCATGCCGCGTTTGGCCAGTTCTTTCAGCACGCTCTCGATGATGATCCGCTCCATCGATTCGCCGGACGTTACCGGGCTGTCGACAAAGCTGTCCTCAATACCGAGGATGCGGGCGGCATTCTTGAACATGATTTTTTCGCGGACTTCCGGCGAAAACGGTATCGATTCATAATTTTTCAGCGCCACGCGGAAATCGACGAACGGATGGGCGCTGGCATAGACCACCTTGTCGGTGATCAACGTGTTGATCGCCTGGATATAGGCTTCCGACTGCGGGAAAAACTCGTACTCAGACAATTCCAGATACACGTTGGCATTGCGCTGCGTCACCATGATCATTTCATTGACCCAGGGATAGCCGCCGTGGCTGACCACAATCTTCAGTTCGGGGAAATCGCGGGCGACAAAGTCGATATAGCGCGGCGCGACATGGTCGATGACAGTGTTGGGAACCAGCGTCGCCGGCCCGGTCGTCATGATCACCGGAATCTCCAGCTCGCAACATTTGGCATAGATGGGATAAAATTTGGCGTCGTTGACATAAATCTGCGCCAGATACGGGTCGATGGCCGCACCGCGGAACCCGTCCTCTTCCACCAGTTTTTTCAGCTCGCGAATGCCGCGCATCCCTTTGTGCGGGTCTACGCCGGCAAAGGCGATGAACTTGTCGGGATACTTGGATTTGAACTCCAGTACGCTGGGATTGTTGGACTTGGACGCGAAAGTGCTTTCACAGTCGCGCCCGGTGATGACCGCTTTGACCACCGAGTGGCGGTTCAGGTCGGCCACGACCTCATCAAGGGTTTGTGGCTTCATCTTGTCAAAGTCGATCGTCGCGCACAGCCCCTTGAACATGGTGCTGTTGGCGATTCCGTTCAAAGTTTCGGCTGTATTGGGCCGAAACCGGAAATCAATGATCCGCATGAGTGCTCCTCCTCTGTTTTGCATATTCCGTCAGTTCTTTGGCCCGTTCCTCTGCCAGCTTAACCTCGCCCATCGGATACTCGCGGTCAAGGAACTGGTACTTCGACTGCCCCATCCGGTGGTACGGCAGCAGCTCGTAGCCGACATGCAGTTCGTTGACAAAACCGATGATCGCGGCGATTTCCGCTTCCGTATCGTTGAAGCCGGGAATCAGCGGCGTCCGTACCAGCACATCGAGCTGCGGGAATGTCTGACGGATTTTGCGCAGGTTTTCCATGATCAGCGCGTTGTCTGCGCCGGTAAATTCCTTGTGTTTCTGCGGGTCGACCGATTTGATGTCGTACAAAAGAAAGTTCAGATGCCGGCAGGCCTCCTGCAGCCGCTCCCATTCGACCGCACCGCAGGTTTCCATCGCTGTGTTGATCCGGCGACGCTTGGCTTCCCTGAGCAGGGCTATCGTAAAATCAGCCTGAACCAGTGGCTCGCCGCCGCTGATCGTCAGGCCTCCTTCCGAGCGGGAATAAAAGGCGCTGTCCCTTTCGACCGCCTTCATCACCGCCTCGACGCTCATCATCGCGCCGAACAGGTGTAGCGCTTTTGACGGGCAGGCATCGACACAGGCGAAACAATCGGTGCAAGCCTGGCGGTCAAGAGAGATTTTCCCGGACGCTTCCTGGCGCACCGCTTGCGAGGGGCAGACTTTGCCGCAACGAAAACAGTCGGCCCAACCGATGCATTTGTTCGGGTTGTAGGCAACCTCCGGCATAAGCTTCTGGGACTCCGGATTGCTGCACCAGCGGCACGACAGCGGGCATCCCTTCAAGAACACGATGGTTCGGATGCCGGGCCCGTCGTGGACCGAGTAGTGCTGAATATTGAAGACGCAGCCTTGGGTAGCTTGTTGGTTCGGCGCGTTCACTATTTTCCTCCTGAAAAGCGGGTTCCGTCTTCGTGACGGAACCCGCCCGCCATTATTTCGTCTTGAGTCGATTCA
>CAZOJA010000108.1:4018-7574 GCA_964579955.1 uncultured Veillonellaceae bacterium
GGTTCCGTCTTCGTGACGGAACCCGCCCGCCATTATTTCGTCTTGAGTCGATTCAAGATCAGATGGTGGTGTGTTCGGTCCGGGCGATCAGGTCGTCCTGCAGATCCGGTGACAGATCTGTAAAGTAGGCGCTGTAGCCGGCGATACGCACGATCAGGCCGCGGTAGCTGTCCGGGTCCTTTTTCGCCGCGAGCAGCGTCGTCTTGTTAATGACGTTGAACTGCAAATGCCATAAACGCAGGTCGCACCAGGTCTTGATGAACGAGACCAGTTTGCGTGTGCCAGCCTCGCCGGCCACGATCGAGGGGGTGAATTTGACGTTCAGCAGACGGGCAGCCCGCTCGCGGAAGTCATAGTTCTTGGTCAGATAGTTCGACATCAGCACCGCAGTCGGTCCATGGGCGTCGCAGCCCTGCGAAGCGGCCGAACCATCGGACAGCGGGGTGTATTCTTTTCGGCCGTTGGGAGTGGCTCCAACCACTTTGCCGAACGGAACATGCGAGGTGAACGGAACCAGACGCAGGTCGAGGTGAACGCCGAGTTCTTTGGAATACTGCTTGGTGAACTTCAGGCACTCGCGGTCGAGCAGCTTGCCGATAGCGTCGGAATACTCATCGTTGTTGCCGTATTTCGGGGCATTGGCGACCATCTGGCGGATCGCTTCCTTGCCTTCGAAATTGCAGCGCATCGCTTCCACCATTTCCGCCATCGTGATTTTCTTCTCTTCATAGACCAGCTTCTTGATCGCCACCAACGAGTCGATGACGGTGGCATAACCCATAAACTCGAAATAGCCGAGGTCGATGCCGCCCTTGATCACCGGCGAGTGGATGTCTTTCATATCATCCATGCAGCAGTCGTTCAGCGCCGAGCCCATCGGCCAGGCGAAGTGGCGCGGCCGCAGGTTGATGATGATGTGTTGCTGGATGACTGCATGCTTGAGGAAATTGATGTGTTGTTTCAAATAGGCGTTCCAGAACTCGTCCCAAGTCTTGAAGCTGGTCGGGTCGCCTGTCTCCAGGCCGATCAGTTCGTCACCGTGCTTTTTCATCCGACCATTGTACATCGTCATCTCGACGGCTGCCGGGAAGTTGATGTAGGCACAGGGACTGGTATAGGTCTCGCGGTTCGGCATGCGGCACTCGGTGCAGCCGGACACGGCATAGTCGTAAGCGTCTTCGAAACTGGCGCCTTTGGCGAGCAGCACCGGCACGACTTCCTCGTCGTTGCACAGTTTGGGGAAGCCAGAGCCTTCCTTGATCGTTTCGGCCACTTCATACAGGTAGCGTTCCGGTGCGCGCGCATGAATGCGGGCGGCCAGGTCCGGGTAGTGCATCGGGAATTCGCGTTTGGATTGCAGGAACAGATAGGTCAAATCATTGGTAGCGTCCATGCCTTCTCTGGTCTGCCCGCCGATGGTTACCGCTTCCCAGTGGGCGTAGCCTTCGTTGAAAGCACCGCCGGTCGGCGAAATGTAGAGGTCGATGAACTGCGCCATCCCCACCCACATGCATTCCATCAGTTCGAGGGTCTGCTCGTCCGTCAGCGCCCCGGACTCCTTGTCCTGCTTGTAGTACGGATACAGGTACTGGTCCATGCGGCCATTGGAAATGATCGTGCCGGTTTTTTGCTCCATACGGGAGAACATCTGGGTGAACCACTGCGACTGCATCGCATCGCGGAAATTGCGGGCCGGGTTTTCCGGCACCCAAGCGCAACGTTCGGCGATATCCTGCAGTTCCAGCTTGCGAACCGGGTCTGTTTCCTTTTCGGCCATTTCCGCGGCCAGCTTGGCGTGACGCTGCGCCCAGAGCACGATCGCGTCACAGGCAATGACGATCGCTTCAAGGAACGGGCGTTTTTCCATGTTGTCAACCGGACTCAGCGGATCCAGCGCCGCCATCTTTTCCTGGGCTTCCGCTTTGATCCCCTTGAATCCGCGTTTCAGCACTTTTTCATAGTCGTGCACCCATTGGATCGACGAACGGAACGAAGACGTTTCGTTGACGATATAACGGGACAGCAGCGGATTGGACGGTTCGTAGGTCAGTTTCAGCGTCTCGTCCGGCAGCGCTTTGGTCAGGCTCTCGTGGTAGGTTTTTCCCATCCAGTAGGGGGCAATTTCTTCGACGACGATTTTTGCATCAGCCTCGGAGATCGAGAACGGTGCGCCGACCCGTTTCGGCATTTCTTCCAGTGCCAGGCCAAGGAAGTCGCCGTCCAGTTCGGGGTACAGGATGCCGTAACGGCCTTGGGCGCCGGAGCGACCGACCAGCAGTTGGTTGTCATCGATGTAGACCGTGATGTTTTGGGCGATGTGGTGCATGGCCTTGGCCCAGCGAAGAATCAGCATCTGACCTTCGGTTTCTTTCATCGATTCGGTGAAATAGCGGGCCCGCTCAACGTCGATGATTGGACGGAGCTTCTGGATCGATTTGAGGATTTTGTAGGGACGCATCCGTCCAGAATAAATATCCCGGCCGGCTTGCTCTTCCTGCAAGCGATATTCTTGGGGCGAGAGAACTGCGCAATTGGTTTCCATCAGATATTCTCCTTTCATAATACGAATTATCGACGACGGGTTAGGCAGCCCCCTGTGCGAAACGCCGGGGACCGCCTGTTATTTACTTGAGGAAACGTGTAAGGTACAAGGATAGTTCAGGAATATAGGTCACTGCCATCAACACCAGAATCATGCCGATCAGTTGCGGCATGGCGGCTTTGGCGATTTTCTCGATTCGCAGTTTTGAGATACTGCTGGCCACGAACAGGTTGACCCCGACCGGCGGTGTGATAAAACCAATCGCTAGGTTGACGACCATAATCACGCCGAAATGGATCGGATCCACACCGACTTTGGTTACGACCGGCAGCAAGATCGGTGTCAGGATGACGATTGCCGCCAACGCTTCCATGAAGGTTCCTACCCAAAGCAAGAAGATGTTGATGACAAGCAGGATCAGAATCTTGCTGCTGGTCAGGCCGAGGATGAACTCTGCCATAATCGTCGGAACCTGCTCAATGGTCATGATATTGCCAAATATCGTCGCCATGGAAACAAGAACGATTACGATCGCCGAAGTACTGCAGGCTTCCATCATGCAGCCGGTAATATTGCTCAGATTGATTTCCTTGTAAACGAAGCAACCGACGAGCAGACCGTAAAGCGCCGACACCGCCGCCGCTTCGGTCGGCGTCATGATGCCGCCATAAATCCCGCCAAGAATAATGACCGGGACCATCAGCGCCCATTTCGCATCCCAGATTGCCTTGAGCATTGTTTTTGCGTTGCGTTCACGTTCCACGCCCCGCCAACCCATTTTTTTTGAGTAACGGTAACTAATACCCATAAGCACCAGCCCTGTCAGTACTCCAGGCACGATGCCGCCGATGAACAGCTTGCCGATTGACGCCTGGGCGGAAACCCCATAGACGACGAACGGATTGCTTGGCGGAATCATGACGCCGATCGCACCGGCGCAAGCAATGACAGCCGCAGAGAAATATTTGTCATAACCGCGCTCGACCATCGCCGGAATGGTCAGCGAACCGATGG
>CAZOJA010000109.1:0-1224 GCA_964579955.1 uncultured Veillonellaceae bacterium
ACTTCGAACTATGTCATGGGGCTGGAAATCGTGTTGGCCGACGGGACCGTTTTAAACACCGGCGGCAAGTCGATTAAAAATGTAACCGGTTACAACCTGACGCAGCTCATCGTTGGCTCCGAAGGCACCCTGGCCATCGTTACCAAGGCGATTTTGCGGCTAATCCCGCTGCCGGCCAAACGTGGCGTCATGCAGGTGTTTTTTCGCACTCTCGACGACGGTTGTAATGCGGTCCATGCCATGCTGCAGCAAAACATCATTCCTTCCGCAGCCGAACTGATCGACGATGTCAGCCTGGCGGCAGTGGCCAAGCAGCGCAAGCTCGAACTCGACCCTGCGGTCAGCGCCTGCCTGATTCTTGAAATCGACGGGCCGGACGATGCCTCGCTTGCCAAACAAACCGAAGCCATTGGCAAAGTCGTCGAAACACATAACGCCGTTTCTTTCCGGGTCGCCCAGACCAAGGCCGAAACAGAGGAACTCTGGGCCATCCGCCGCGGCCTCAGCTCAGCGGTCGCCGCCACCGCCCCCAATCGACTTGGTGAGGACATCTCTGTGCCGCGCGACGCATTCCCGGAAGCCGTGCGCCGACTGAAAGAACTGTCACGGCGCAGCGGACTGCAAATCGCCGTATTCGGTCACGCCGGCGACGGAAATCTGCATCCTTCGGTTCTCTGCGATCTCAGCGACCCGGCCCAGGAAAAGCTGGCCCATGAAGTCGTCGGAGAAATCTTCGCCGTAGCCCTGGCCGTCGGCGGAACCCTGTCCGGCGAACACGGTATCGGCATCACCAAGAAACCCTACATCAAGGACGCTTTGGGCGAAGCCGGCGTGAACACCCTAAAAGCCATCAAACAGGCGCTGGACCCCAAAGGCATCCTGAATCCGGGCAAGATATGGTAGGGGAGGCAAGCGCATGGCAATGAAATCGGCGGAAAAACTCACCGCTGCCCAAAAACTCGTCTCCCAATGCGACCGCTGCGGTACCTGCCTGACCGTTTGTCCGCTGTTCGGCAGCAAAGACATCGAATCCTCCGCCGCCCGGGGCAAGAACGCGATCCTGCGCGCGTTGGCCGCCGGTGGGCTGAAGCCGACCGAAGACGTAAAGGCGGCGCTCGATTTCTGCCTGCTTTGCCAGCGCTGCGTGGCAAACTGTCCGGCCAAAGTCCAGACCGACGAAGCGATGATCCTGGCTCGGCAATATCTGGCTGACAATGCCGGCGG
>CAZOJA010000109.1:1324-7573 GCA_964579955.1 uncultured Veillonellaceae bacterium
AAGGGCTGCGGCATGCAGATCCTGTTTCCGGAGGCGGCCAAACAGTCGCTGGAAGTTCTCGGCCGCATCACCAAACCGGTGACGCGGGAAAATGTCTGCTGCGGACTGCCACATCTGGCCCATGCGATGGAAAGTGACTTTTTCAAACTGGCCAAAGAGAATATCCGCCAGTTCGAAGACGTCGATATCGTAGTCAGCGACTGCGCCAGTTGCAGCGGTACATTGAAACATCTGGCCCACTACTTTGAACCGGATGCCGAGTGGCGAGAGCGGGCGCAGGCGTTCAGCGCCAAAGTGATGGACCTGACCGAATACCTGAGCAAGGCCGGCTATGTACCAAGAGGACAGAACAAGGCGAAAATCACCTACCATGACCCCTGCCATCTGGTAAGAGGGCAGGGGATTACCAAGGAACCACGGGCGCTGCTGGCAGCGACCGGCGAGTTCTGCGAGATGAAGGACGCCGATGTGTGTTGTGGCGGTGCAGGTTCTTTCTTTCTGGACTATCCTGAGATTTCCGACCGCGTTATTGACAAGAAGCGGCAGAACATCGAAGCCACCGGAGCCGACATCGTGGTGACCGGCTGCCCGGGCTGCCTGATCCAGCTGAACAAGGCGGCTAAGGCGAGCGGTAAGTTCAAAGCCCTTCATATCAGCCAGGTGGTGTAGCAGAAAATATTTTTTCCGGCAGCAGGATTTGCTGGACGATTGCGGAATATTTCTATGTATCTCGGATTCGAAAACGAATGATTTCAGGAGGGGTATTATGAAGAGTCGATTTTCCCTGGCATTGCTGATCCTCGTTCTCTCGCTCGGTTTGGTGCTGGCTGGCTGCGGCGGCGGAGGCGGTGGCGACAAGAAGCCGGCTGCCGAGAACAAGGCGCCGGTCAAGATCGGTTTCTTTGCTCCGGTCACCGGACCGGCGGCGGCTGATGGCGACAGCGTCACCAAAGCGGCAAAGCTGGCGGTGGAAAAGATCAATAAGACCGGCGGTATCAATGGGCGGCAGGTTGAACTGGTTGCCTATGACGACAACCTGAAACCGCAGGAAGCGGTAAGCATCGCCCAGAAACTGACCACCAAGGACGGCGTGGTGGCAGCGGTATCCGGTTCCTATAGCCATACGACCCGGGCGGCGGCGCCGATCTTTGAAAACGCAAAGATCCCGATGATCGCAGCCTATGCGTTGCATCCCGACATCACCAAGGGCGGCGACTATGTGTTCCGGCAATCGTTTGTCGGTACGGCCCAGGGTAAAGCCGGCGCTTTCGTGGCGGTGAACCTGCTCAAAGCCAAAACCGTGGCGATTCTGAATGTCGACAATGATTTCGGCACCACCCTGGCCGATTCGTTCACCAAGTACTTTGAATCCAAAGGCGGCAAGGTGGTTTCTCGCGACAAGTTCACGATGGTGGAAAAAGAATTCAATCCGGTGCTGACGAAAATCAAGCAACTGAAACCGGATCTGATCTATATGCCGACCTATTCCGGCACCGGCGCGCAGATTGCCCGCCAGGCCAAAGAACTGAACCTCGGCATTCAGATGCTCGGCACCGAAGGGATCGACTCGACGATGGAATTCCTGAAAGTGGCCGGCGCGACGGCGGACGGCATCGTCATCACCACTAACCTCAACCGTGAATCGAAGTTGAAAGCGACGCAGGATTTCATCAAAGACTACACCGAAATGGCAAAACATGCTCCTGACATGGTTGCGGCGTCCACTTACGACTGCTTCATGGTGCTGGCGGAGGCGATGCGCAAGAATGGCGCCGAGCCCGAAAAAATCAAGGACGGCATCTACAAGATCAAGGACTTTGAAGCGGCGACCGGCATCATCAAAGGCTATAACAAGCTGGGCGAAGTGACCAAGAATGTCCAGGTCCAGATCGTCAAGAACGGCGCCTTCGCGTACTATGGCGAAATCACCGACGCCGAAATCATCACGCCTCCTGACAAATAAGACCTGGTTCCATGCGCGGAAGGCGCCGGGCGCGTTCGAGCGCGTCCGGTCCTTCCGTATTCTTTTTGCCTTGGCGACAGGAGGAAATGCATGCTTGTTCAGCAGATTATCAACGGCATCGTAGTCGGCAGCGTCTATGCCCTTACGGCGATGGGCGCCACACTGGTCTACGGGATCATGCGAATATTAGATATTTCCAATGCCGGCGCTTATGCGATCGGCGCCTATGTGGCCTTTTTCTTCCTGTTGCAGACCGGCAGCCCGCTGGTGGCATTGGTGACCGGCGTGGCGTTGACGGCGGTGTTTGGATTTCTGGTGCAGAAATTCCTTTATGCGCCGCTGATGAACAAATCGCCCAATGTTTCGCTGATCGCCGGCATCGGCCTGTTTATCTTCCTGCAGGACTTTCTGCGGCTGGTGGCAGGCCCGCAGGCCAGAGAACTCAATTTCGGCACGTTGTTGCCCTCGATTCAGTTTCCCTCGCTGCAACTGACGCTATACGGGACCTGGTTTTTGATTCTGGCGGCAACGGCCATTTTGCTGCTGATCCTGTGGTTGCTCTTGAACCGGTCTTCGATCGGGCTGGCCTGGCGAGCCACGGCGCAGGACCTGGAAACGGCCAAGGCGATGGGGATCAATACCAACCGGGTGGTCGCCTTCAACTTCATTCTCGGTTATGGTTTTGCCGCAGTCGCCGGAATCTTGGTCGGCATCCTCTATAACTCGGTCTATCCGACGATGGGCGATGTGCCGGCCTATAAGATGCTGGCGGTGATCGTGCTGGGCGGGCTGGGCAATCCGCTGGGCACCGTGCTGGCGGCATTGGTCATCGGCATGGCGGAAACATTGATCGGCGGCTATGTCGGCTTTTTCCTTCCCCGCGATGCGATCGCATTCGTCGTGTTGATTCTGATCCTGCTCTGGCGGCCACAGGGACTACTCGGCCGACGCCGCAGTTCATAAGGGGGCGCCTATGTACGAACAGGTCGTTGCGATCAATATCGGGCTGGCCATGCTGCTGGCCATGAGTCTCAACATCATCACAGGCTTTGCCGGACAGCCCACCTTGGGCCATGCGGCATTTTACGGAATTGGCGCCTACACTTCGGCTTTGCTCACGGCTAAGGCCGGCTGGCCGTTCCTGCTGGCGTTGCCGGCCGCAGGGTTGGTGGCGGCGGTTGTCGGGGTTCTGCTAGGTTTGTTCAGCGTCCGGGTGCGCGAAGATTTTCTGGCTGTCACCACGATTGGGATCAACTTTGTCGTAGTGGCCGTGTTTCAGTATGTTGAGCTGTTTGGCGCATCTTTGGGACTGGCTGTGCCGAAACCGGAACTTTTCGGTCTGCGGTTCGGCAACACGGAGATCCTGATTCTGCTGGTCATCCTGAATATCTTGGTTTATCTGTTCATACGGCATTTGCCGACTTCCTGGCTGGGGCTGGCGCTTGGCGGCGTGCGCAACGAGGAAGATGCGGCGGCATCGCTGGGCGTGAACCCTGATCATTACAAAGTGTTTGCCTTTGGTATCGGCACATTCATCGCCGGCATGACCGGCAGTGTATATGCCCACTTCATGGGTTTCATCTCTTCGAGCGACTTTGCGTTCCCGGTTTCGGTCGGCGTGTTGTCGATGGCGGTGCTGGGCGGCTTGGGAACGGTCAGCGGGCCGTTGCTCGGAGCGGTTATCCTGACGCTTTCGCCGGAAGTGTTCCGCTTTGTTTCCGATTACCGCATGCTGGTGTACGGCGGGCTGCTGGTCCTGATGATGCGGTTCCAGCCGCAGGGTCTTGTCGGCGATGACAGCTTGTTGCGGCGAAAATGGTCCAATCTTCTGGGCCGCGGCAAAGGAGGCGAACGGCGTGGCTGATTCTGAGGTATTGCTGGAAGTCCGTGGATTGAAAAAGCATTTTGGCGGACTGAAGGCGGTCGATGGCGTCGACCTGACGCTGAAACGAGGCGAGACGCTGGGCCTGATCGGCCCGAATGGCGCCGGTAAGACGACTTTTTTCAACATGGTATGCGGTTTTTATACACCGACCGAAGGGACGATCCGGTTAAAGGGGGAAGAAATCCAGGGGTTGCCGGCGCATGCCGTGGCACGCAAAGGGATCGCCCGAACGTTTCAGATCACGAAAGTGTTCAAGGACATGACGGTGCAGGACAATCTGCTGGCCGCGTTTGCCCTCAAGCAAGCCCCGACTCTGTTATCCAGCCTGCGGCGCAGTCATACCCGACAGAATCTGGAACACGTGCAGGCCTATCTGGAACGGGTCGATATCGCGGCATTCGCCAAGGTTAAAGCCGGCGATCTCAGTCTCGGCTATATGCGACGACTGGAGATTGCCCGGGCATTGGCGCTGGACCCGGTATTGCTGATGCTGGACGAACCCTGCGCCGGTCTGTCCAAAGATGCGACGCTGGACTTTATCGAGCTGGTGCACAAACTGCGCGCCAGCGGTACGACAATCATGCTGGTCGAGCATAACATGGCGGTGGCCACGGCCTTGTGCGACCGGATGACGGTACTGTCCTACGGGGTGAAAATCGCCGAAGGTACGCCGCAGCAAGTGCAAAACAACCAGGCGGTCATCGACGCCTATCTGGGCGAAGCCGAGGAGGGCGAATGATGCTGGAGATTCGCAACCTAAACGCCCATTACGGGCATTCACAGGTTCTGTACGACATTTCAATCGATGTCAAAGCCGGAGAATTCGTCAGTATCATCGGCGCCAACGGCGCCGGCAAAAGCACCCTGATGAAGGTGATCATGGGACTGGTGCCTGTATCCTCAGGCAAACTGCTGTTCAAGGGCAATGAGATCAGCCGGCTGGAACCGTGGCAACGGGCCGGCATGAAGATCGCATATGTGCCGGAGGGGCGCCGGGTGTTCGGTGAACTGACGGTTGCCGAAAATCTGCGTATCGGCGGCTGGGTCGAACCGCCACAGGATTTGCCGCGACGGGTGGAAAAAGTGGTGGCGATTTTCCCCCGGTTGGGAGAACGGATGAATCAGGCGGCCCGGACCATGTCCGGCGGCGAACAGCAGATGCTGGCGATCGGTCGGGCTTTGATGCTGGAGCCGGAGCTGTTGTTGGTGGATGAGATATCGATGGGATTGATGCCGATCCTGGTAAACCGCTGCTTTGAAGTGCTGAAACAACTGAGCGAGGCGGGTACGACCATCCTGTTGGTGGAACAGAACGCCCGCAAGGCGCTTGGAGTTTCTCATCGCGGTTATGTTTTGGAAACCGGCCATATCGTGCTTGAGGGCGAGGCGACCAGGCTACGGGACGATGACGCGGTACGCCGGGCGTATCTGGGGGGATAGCGATGGCAAAGACCTTATTGCTTAAAAATGCGGCCGAGCTGGTGACCTGTCGTGGCCAGGCCCCGAAATGCGGACCGGCGATGCAGGACATCGGGATTATTGAAGATGGCGCATTGTGGCTGGAGGATGGAATCATCCGCAAGGTGGGGGCGACGGCTGAAATTCTGGCCGGAATTTCTGCGACGCCCGATACGGTCATCGACGCGACAGGCCGCTGCGTTCTGCCCGGGTTTGTCGATCCGCACACCCATTTCCTGTTTGCCGGTCACCGGGCCGAAGAATTTTCCTGGCGGCTGCGCGGCGATACTTACATGGACATCATGGAGCGGGGCGGCGGCATCATCAACAGCGTCCGCGCCACCCGGCAGGCTTCTGCCGATGAATTGCTGGCGATTGGACAGCGGCGGCTTGACTCGATGCTCAGCTTCGGCGTGACCACGGTCGAAGGCAAGAGCGGCTATGGCCTTGATGCAGTAAGCGAACTGAAGCAACTGACCGTGATGGCGGAACTGGACCGCCAGCATCCTGTCGAGGTCGTGCGCACCTTCATGGGGGCGCATGCCGTTCCTGCCGAATACAAAGGTCGTACCGATGAGTTTGTCGATTATTTGCTGCAGGACGTGTTGCCGCTGGTGGCGGAACAACGTTTGGCAGATTTCTGCGACGTGTTCTGCGAAAAAGGCGTTTTTTCCGTGGAGCAGTCACGGCGTTTGCTGACGGCGGCCCAGTCGCTCGGACTGCAGGCCAAGGTTCATGCCGATGAGATCGTTACGCTGGGCGGTGCCGAATTGGCTGCGGAAATCGGCGCGCTGTCGGCGGAGCATCTGCTGCACGCATCCGATGCGGGAATCCGGCGCATGGCAGAAACCGGCGTGATTGCCGTTTTATTGCCTGCAACCGCGTTTTGTCTGCGCGAGCCTTATGCGCGGGCCCGGTTCATGATCGACAGCGGCGTGCCGGT
>CAZOJA010000110.1:0-7509 GCA_964579955.1 uncultured Veillonellaceae bacterium
AAAGCAGCATTGCTTGACCCGATCGATGCCTTGCGTTACGAATAATATATGCCTGTAGTATTTCACAGCTAATCTTGACTTATTTCAAATGTTAAACTCTTGTACTTAGCACTATAGTAACGAAATCACAATCTTATCAGTATTAGGGAAGAAAAGTCAGATAAGAAAACCGGATCGGGCAATTGCCCGATCCGGTTTTCTTATCTGATAGATTTATCAGACTCGAAACTGATCTACTGCAACACTAAGGTTTTTGGCAATGGCAGCAGTTTGATTTGCACTGGCTGCTACTTCCTGCGCTGTCGCAGATTGTTCCTCGGTAGCGGCCGACATTTCCTGGGCTCCTGCAGCTGATTCTTGCGCAACCGCTGACATTTCTTCAATACCACTAAGAGCAGTTCTGGTGTTTGCTTGAATATTTTCCAATCGTATTGTTAATGCTTCAACCAACTGTTCAATCATCGTAATTTCTTGCAAGATGAGGTTGATATGATTTCCACCTGCTTCTATAGAGCCTACCTGTGTGTCGACCCGCTCCAAGTTAGTCTCCATAGTGCGGACGGTGACCGAAGTTTCTTCTTGTATTGTGTTGACAAGATCTCGAATGGATTCTGCTGATTGGCTCGATTCCTCTGCTAATTTGCGTACTTCTTCCGCTACGACAGAGAACCCGCGACCGGCTTCTCCGGCTCGAGCTGCTTCAATTGCAGCATTAAGTGCCAATAAATTAGTTTGCCCCGAAATGTGTACAATTATTCCGACGATATTCCCAATTTCTGCAGACCGTTTGCTTAAATTCTGAATGGATTGAGTCGCAAAGCGCACGGTGTCCCTGACATTTCCCAGTTGGTCAATTGCTTTTTGCAATGTGGCGGTTGCATCGGTAGCGCTACGGGTGGTTGCAGCAACTTTTTTCTTCATTAACACTGCGTCATGGTTTCCTGCATCAATTTCATTTTGAGCATCCTGCATGCGTGACAACATTTCGGTGGACAAACCTGCTAATCGTGAGGCGCCTTGGGCTATTTCTCCTACTGTTTCTGCCACTTGACCTGCAGTTTCTCCGCTTTGCCTAGCTGCTTCAGAAACCATATTACTAGTATCTGTCAACTTTCGGGAATCATCACGCAAATTATTGATGACAGTTGCAAGAGAACTACGCATGCGCTGGAAAGCAATTGACACCTGCGATATTTCATCTCGTCCCCTACTGATACGGAGATCAGTTGTCCGTTCTGTCAGATCCCCACCTGCAATATCTTTGGCTCGCTCCGCCAGTACTGTTAATGGGGAAAGACGGCGATGAATAAAAACGCCAAGCACCAGGAGCGACAATAGTAAGAATGCAATACCAAGTCCGGCACTTTGTAATGCCGCCTGTTTTCCTTGTGCCAATAGCACTTCGCTGTTGAGTGTCACGGCCAGCGACCAACCAAAAAGTTCCGCCGGAGTGCCTTGGCCAATTGGCTGGAATCCAAGTATTTTATGGACCCCATCGTAATTGTAAGCACCAACCCCTGATTCGCCTTGCGCCATTCTGGCAATCAAATTACCCAGATCGTCGGTCCGTTTGCCAAGTGAATCCGAGCCGCGCAGCGCTACGTCGGGATGCCACAGGACTATTTTCTGTTTGTCGACAATGTAAGGATAGCTCGCTGTCAAGCCGCGTTCCGAAAAACTATCAATCAAGGGCTTCATAAATGCATCAAAGGCTGAAAAAGGAATCCGAGCCATAATATAGCCAATCACAGTCTGTCCCACAAGGTCTTTTAGTGGAATCGCAAAAACAATGACCGGTTGTTTCAAGTCATTCGACATTCGGTACTCCATGTGCTTGGATTGCTTAATTTGTACGGCTTTAAACCATTCAGTATCGGCATAATTATTGCGAAAAGATCCGCTCCCAACGCCGGTTGTCAAGTTTCCCAAAGCATCAACCAATAGTAAGTCAGAATAGACTCCTTTGTAAGAGTTGAGTACTTCCTGAAGAATGGTTTTTTTTGTGTCAGCTGAATTCCGGGGGTCTTGCAAAACACGGCGACTTGCCAACACATCTATATCACCACTACGTTGTGTCAGATACGTGTTAAGGCTCATGACAACAAGATTAGTTGCAGTAGCTGCCTCACGCTCAGCTCCGGCAACTGTTGCTTGATTGGTGCGCCACAGCGAAAAACCCAATGTTATAAACAACAAAATCACAATCATGATGCTGGTCATCAAAATTATCCGAGTGCGTAAACTCTGAAAATTTAGCATATTCTTCCATCCTCTCTCCTCAAATATCAATTGCCATCACACATAAGTCGTCCATTTCCGGTAAAGCTCGTACGGGAAGCAAACTTGCGTCTAGTTCTGTCAAAAACTCTTGAGGGGTTGCCGTAGAGCTTTTTGATAATATATTGCTCAGGGCTTCTATGCCCGCTATCGATGAGGGGAAATAATTATCCAGTATTCCATCCGAAAAGGCCAGTAATCTGCACTTTTCTGTTATTTTCAATACATTTGCCTGAAGCTGAACTTCGGGCATTAAGCCTAGTGGTGGAGAACTGCTTTCCAATTTAAGAATACTCGCGTGCGTCTGTTTCAGTAAAACAGGCACATGACCAGCATTGACCCATCTAAGGCTTCGCGTCGATAGGTCAAAATCAAAACAAACAGCTGAGAAAAAACTAGGGAATCCAGTGTTACCAATGCTATTTTCTGAACCAGACATCATTGCCATATCCCACATTTGTTTGGCTAACGCAGTGAGGACAATTCCGGGATCGGTCTGCTGCAAGAATAATTCTTTTGCGGTTGACTGAAGCAAAACAGCGACTAAGGCTGCTGATATCCCATGACCCATTACGTCCATCAGTAGTGCTGCATAGCGACTAGGCGACACTGGGCAGACACAAACCATGTCACCGGACAAGTTGGCTACCGGTCGATACAGCAAATCCATATGGAAAGATTCATCTGCAATTCGAGTAGTTAATAGTCGCTCTTGAACTTCTTGGGCCACAATGACATCTTCACGTAATCGTTGCTCATATTCTCGTCGACGAACTCGTTCATCATTAAGTTGAATAGCGTTGCGTAAACGCACTTGCAGGTTGTAGCGCTGAATTGGCTTTTTAATATAATCTGTTGCACCAGCCTCAAAGGCGCACATCATATGGATTTCATCATCAAACGCTGTTACTATCAATATGGGGGTGTCTGCATAACCCGATAGCGCCCTGATTCGCAGACAACACTCGATTCCTCCCATGCCAGGCATCAGAATATCAAGCAATATAGCCTGTACGGATGATGCTGGGCATTCTTTTAAGCGGTCCAGCAAAGTTTCGCCGCTGTCAAAACTTTCTGTTGCACCAAATTTAAGTTCAGCTACACAATCTTCAATAATTTTGCGATAAAGAGCTGAGTCGTCAGTAATGAAAATACTCACTTCTTAATAATCCTGCGGCGATAATATAGGTTGAACTGCATAAGAGAAAGCTTGTAAAGCTTCAGCCTCATTGTTGACGATGGTCATGATCTGGTCAAATTTGGCAATCAAAAAAAGGTCCTTTAGAAAAGGATCGGGCGTGATTATTGCGACTTGAATGTTTTTCGCAGCAGCTTGGCGCACAAAATGGATTAATACGCCAAATCCAGTGCTGTCAATTCTGGTGAGTTGTTCTGTGGAAAATAAACAACGTCCGTTTTCAGGAACTTTTTCAAAATGTATCCGAATTAGTTTCCGAGCCTGTGACGATGTTGCATACACCAATTCCCCAGCCAATTCCAGTCTGAGCAAATTTTCCTCTAGCTTGCCTATTGACTTGAATTCACTCATTGTGCGTAATCCTCGCTTTCAAAATCACAATATGTTTTCCTTCATGGTCACGGGAGGAATCTAGTGTGAAGCCTAACTTCTTGATGAAGAGGAGCCCGCGACCTCTCTCCATTGCCAACCGGTCGGTCATTTCTGCTTCCAGATATCGTTCTCGCCAATCTGTCGGCATGCCTGGCCCATCATCCGGAACTTCTGCCTCCAGAGTATCTTCCTTTAGTCGCAGGCGTACACACAGCCATGCTGAATGAAAAGAACAGCTATGACTGATCTCTAAGGCATTAATCAACACTTCGTGAAGAGCGAATAAAAACGCGGGGGTTTGAACATTCCATTTGCATAAAACCACTGCACACTGATTTTCCAAGTCGGGTAAACTTTTTGCGTTCAAACAGGCGGATAATATGTGTTCTTGCATGAGCGCCCCCCCTACCATGAACAATATTCAGTTATGCTATTCCTCCCCCAATATTATTCTGGAACCAATAATTTGTTTCCTGCTACTAGTGGTGTTTCAAGACTAAAATAATGAGTTGGCAACAAAAAATGGTTCTATTTTATCTGCAGGCAAGGGACTATGGAAATAATAGCGCTGAAATTCATTGCCCCCTGCGGGTAGAGCCAACCTTCTTGCGTCGCTATATCGGTTATATCTGATACCCATTTTTCATTATGTCTGGTAGCCGAGATATTTCGATGCAAAAGTTGCCTGCTATCGGGAAGTTATGCTTTGAGTTGGTGGTAGTCTTATATTTCCGAGTGACTTGCTCTTTATATGCCTTGTCAAATTGCTTCCGATCTCCCATGTTGTATTCATAGAGGGTATTCGCCATGCCCATCAATTCGATGCGAGGCCACATAGAGTAATCCACATGGAAAGAAATGTTCGATTGGTAGCCACAGCGTGGGTTAGAGTAATAGACGCGAATTCCTAGACATAAATTTTAAATTACGCTACATATGGCGATAAATCAAGAGAGCAGCGAGACTCTCCTTCACTTGTTGCATATTTTCAGGTTCTATCCGCCTCATGGTGTTTGAGATACCTAATTTTTACATGATGCCGATTTTACTTCAATCACTCTTCAAGATATACTTTATTTAAATCTTTCAAGGCAAGCTATCAAGAAGGGATAGTTGATGGCTAAAAAATATGAATTAGGGAAGGATAATGCAAAAAAGAATGCGAATACAGCTAGTGTTATAAACTTTCAACATAATGGGGGGAGCTACAATGAAACGCAAATACGAATTTCACTGGAACCTTTTGGGTGATATTCAGTTAGGCAGACCAAACTTAGGTCCGATGGTTAGGATTGAGGTTTATCGCCTAATGCAATTCTGTTTTCGTGATGTTTTGGAGGAAAATTTTGGCGCGGATACAGCTGATCGTCTATTTAATGAAGCGGGGAAAATGGCGGGCAAGCATTTTTTCGGGAATGTTTTGCCACAGTCAAATAATATTGGTGATTTTATTAAGACTTTGCAAACCGCACTATTAGATAACGGGATTGGCATCCTTCGACTCGAAGAGGCTGATTATGAAGAGGGGCGTTTTACTCTCAGCATTTCTGAAGACCTTGATTGCTCCGGATTACCTGAGCTGGATGGCGAAATCTGCGTATATGATGAAGGATTTATTGCGGGACTGCTTGAAAGCTTTACCGGTGATAAATACCATGTCAAAGAAATAGACTGTTGGTGCACCGGTGACCGAACCTGTCGCTTTGTTGCAGAAATTGCGGAAACCATGCAGGCTTGACCCGTGCAGGAGTCAGAGCAGACAGCAATCAAACAAATTATTATCTTGTTCCGGGATATTTTAAACCAAACCCAGATTTCACCGGATTGGAAGACGGTAAAGGAACTAGATCCAGAACTGCCATTGCTTCTGGAACAGCTAGTCGAACTTCGTAAGTTTGCTCACGCCCTTTCTTTGGGCGAGCTGCAACAATCTTTGAATATGCGTGGCTATTGCGCTGGAGCTCTAAAAGCGTTGCAGGCGAATTTGCGACACCTGACATGGCAGACTGACATGGTGGCTAAAGGAGATTATTCACAACGCGTTGATTTTATGGGTGAGTTTTCCTTGGCATTTAACAGCATGATACTGCGATTAAAAGAAGCGGCGGAACAAGAGCATCGATACAAGTTGTTGGCAGAAAATTCTGATGATGTGATTTGGCTGTTTGATGAGGCAATGCGGTTGGAATATATCAGCCCGTCGATCAGCAAGTTGATGGGATATACTTCGGAAGCATTGGAAGGACTGCTTCTGTCCGAATTACCGCTGCCTTTCTTGCACGCATCGCTCGCAAATGAAAGAGTATGTTGCAGGTTAACTGCCGAAGAGGATCCGGGGCCGTGGACGGTGGAAATTAATCATCCAGGTTGTGCGGGGATAATGATTTGGTCAGAAACAACTGTTACAGTAGCGCGCAATCATAAAGATGGATTTATCGGTTTTCTGGGCGTAACGCGTAACATAAGTTCGCGTAAGGTTGCGGAGGGACTTCTCCAACAGGCCTATGAGCGAAAACAGCGCAATGATTTTTTCAATCAGCTTCTGGCTAAATCGTTAATTAGTGATAGGGACATTTTTCAACTGACTTGGCCCCCAAAATATCGAGTGCCGACCAATTTTTCTCTCTATTTTCTAGATACCAAACAACAGTGGAAAGAAGATTGCTCGGATGAAATGCATGTATCCGACAAGTCACAACGTGTTGATGCATTAATTGATTATATAAATCGGCGT
Source organism: uncultured Veillonellaceae bacterium (assembly GCA_964579955.1). GTDB lineage: Bacteria > Bacillota > Negativicutes > UBA1444 > UBA1444 > UBA1444. The sequence continues at coordinate 6,582 of CAZOJA010000110.1, forward strand.
GAAGGCCTCATAGCGTGGGAAACTCCGTATTCTGGCATAGGGGTAATTGAGAACCGCTTTGAACCGGCAGAGAAAAGTTTGGAAATTCAATCGGCAATGAGCCATGCTGAATATCTAGCCGCATACTTGTCTGAACAGTTTTTTTGTATTGGCATTGCCGATTATGCAAACGGATGGAATAATTTTGCCGATCGCCTAAATCATGCACGACTGGCTGCTGAGGTTTGCAGCCGTGTTAAGGCGCGAAAGCCAGTTTGTCATTATGATGAGTGCGGGATATTTCAAGTACTGGCTCCTTTCGCAGCAAACAAAGAAGCTGTTCCATACGTTGCACGTTTGCTTGGCCCCTTGATTGAATACGATGAGCTTCACAGCACGAGCTTGACTGACACGCTAGAAAAAATTTTGTCAGGTATGAGCCTTAAGGAAATTGCTGCCGAAACTTTTTTTCATCATAAAACAATCCAATTGCGTAAATATCGCATTGAGCAAATCTTGAACATTTCTCTTGATTCCCACGAGGTCAGGATGGCGTTACTGGCGGCAATCCAGCTGCGAAAGCTAATGTGATGTCGAATTGAAAGGGTGCTGCGAGAAGTATGTTAATGCTTTGATCATAGGGATAATACCTAATCCTAAAGTTGCAAAAAATGCACCTAATAATTTTGCAGTGTTAAATGGTGGAAAAATCTCATGAATCAGTTGATTCCCGATTTTAAGGGGAATTTTATTTTCTAAAATTTCCGCAAAACGCAGTTAATCATTTGCTTGACCTTTCTAAAAATAAATCTGTGTTGAGCGTTCTCTTTTACGCTTTTTTTGACGAGCGGGGATTTGAATCGAGTATATAGAAAAACCGGGAGGATTTTTTTGTGAAGAAAGCACTGACAATTGCCGGTTCGGATTCGAGCGGTGGCGCCGGAATCCA